>NZ_JBGUES010000039.1:0-15736 GCF_041821165.1 Poseidonibacter sp.
TTTAGGGGAATTTTGTGCTTTTTCTTGATTTTTACTGTTTTTTTATGTTTTTATAAAACTCTAAAGATTATTTATTATTTATTTTTCTTATATATGAGGTTTTGGGTTCTAATTCTATTGTTCTTTTTTCATTACTCTCGTCTATTAATTCAATATAACATTTATCTGTAATTTCATATTCATATGCTTCATTCCCATTATTACTTAATTTTGAATATATTTTCCCATTTGATGCAAAAGAGATTTGTCCTAAAGTTGATGTGTTATTACATGAAATATTAATATCCTTTATTCCATAGTATTTAGATAGTAATACATATTTACTATTTTCATTTTTTTCTAAGCAATAATTTGAAGAATAAATATTTTTATTTGTTAATGGATCTTTTAATGTATCTTCAACACTTGGATGACCTGTTTTATTTTTATCACTATATATTACATAATAGATACCCTCTTGATCTTTTCTGCATCTAAAGAATTTCATAGTCCACCTAGATTTATACCATAAAGTACTATTTTCATCATATTTATTATCAATCATTGCTTGATATCTTGTTTGTTTTAAGTAAATAATTAATCTATTTGTTACTTCATCAATTTTACTAATTTTTGTTTTTGAAATAAATATAGTATATAAAAGAGATAGTAATAATATTACAATAACTAATTCTAGTAGTGAAAAAGATCTTTTCATTAAATCTTTTTTATATATAGATTTAATATTTTTATATGTTTATATTTTATATCAATTAATTCATCAAATTCATTAATTTTATCTTCTGATATATAATATTCATTTCCTTTTTCTATTCCATAAAATTTCAATCTTAAAATCAATTCATCATCTTCACTAAATATATTATTTATATTTTTAAACTTTAACTCATTAGCAATCTCTTTTGCAAAATGATATTTGTAAACAAAATGTTTTTTTGGATTTGCAAGATATGTATATAATGGTTTATTTACAATTGTTAAAAGTACATTTAATGCAAGCATTATAACAACAAGAAAAACAACTATATTATAGTTTTTTCTAAACTCTTTTAATCGAACTCTATACGAATGGAAAAAACCTTTTATCATATATGGTAAGAAAATCACTACATAAGGAGCAAAATCTTCTATATATATTCTTTGTCTAAATGAGAACAACAATGATAGTAATAATGCTGTTGTTGAAATATACCAAACTAAACTAGGTTTTTCTTTTGTCCCTACTCTATAAATTGTATAAAAGAAATAAATAAAAAGTAATGGTGAGAATATTGATGCATAAGTTCCAAAAGTATCTACTAAAAAACCTTTTGGTTTTCCATCTGTACTAAAACCATATATAAACATTGATGCTATAAAAAGTAAAGATGTTATTTGAAGTAATTTTTTTTCTTTTTCTCTATAAGCATAAAAAGCAAGAGCTAAAAATAAAATAGCAAATGAATTATCAATAAATAAAAACAATCCTAATAATATATATGAATGAGTTTTTTTAACGTAATAAATATATAAATATAAAAGCGTACAAAAAGTTACAATAATTGCACTATTAACTAAAAGTGAAGCACTTAAAACACCTGGTAAAAGCATAAAAAGTATTATTGATATAAATCTATCTTTTTCATATTTAAAATAACCTTCTGTCATTTTATACATTAGTATTGAACTTAAAACATATAAAATAATAAAAGGTAATCTAAGGGCTATATCATTTTGACCAAAAATAAATATAGAAGTTTTTGTAATATATGTAAGAATTGAAGTATTTTCAAAGACATTTAAAGCTTCTTTATATGAAATACTTAAACTATTCGCAACAAATAATAATACTATTACTACAATAGTTAATAAAGAATAGAAATAATAGTTATATTTGTTTTTTTCAATCATAGTTTTAAAAAGTTATCAATCATTTCATAGCCATACTCACTCATAATTGATTCTGGATGAAATTGTACTCCGTAAATTTGTTTATCTTTTATCTCTAATGACATAATTTCATCATCATCCATACTCATAGATGTTGGAATTATGCAAGAAGGAAGATTGTCTTTATTAACAGTTAAAGAGTGATATCTAGTTTCAATAAATTCATTTGGTAAACCATTAAAAATAACTGTATCTTTAATCACTTTCATTTTTGAAGTTTTACCATGCATCATATTTTTAGCACGAATAACTTCACCTCCAAATACTTGAGCAATACTTTGATGACCTAAGCAAATCCCAAAAATTGGTTTTTTATCAGCAAAATATTTAATAACTTCTAAACAAACACCAGCATCATCTGGAGTTGCTGGTCCTGGAGATATTATAATTTTTTCTGGATTTAACTTTGCAATTTCTTCTACACTTAACTCATCATTTCTTATTACTTTTAAGTCAGCACCTAATTCTAAACAATATTGAACTATATTGTAAGTAAATGAATCATAATTATCTATCATTAAAATCATTTATGTAATTCCTCTTTAAATTTATCCATTTCTGCTCTAATTTTATCTAATTCAATCTGAGGAACATTTTCATCAACAAACCATTTAACTTCATCAATTCTTCCTCCGTAATCTTCACCAAGTTTTTCAATTTTTTTTGAATATTCATTGATATCATTGCATATTTCTATACGACCATCTACTAAATCTTTTAATTCGATATATGCAGTACCTAATTTATTACATTTAATTCTTGATTCGAAAATTACTTGCATTTAGTTTATCCTTAAAATAAAAAAACATTATATCAATAAATAAATATTTTTTAATTAAAACGAATTTAATCTTTTATGATAATCATTCTTAGTATTAAGATTAATTAAAGCTTCTCTAGATTATAATTTCAATAACAATTATCAAAATAGATAAACAAAAGGAAAGACATGTTAAAAAAGTTAGCATTAAGTACATTAGTTCTTACAAGTGCATTATTTGCAAGTAATGAAGTAAATGTATATTCACATAGACATTATGATACAGATAAACAATTATTTAAAATGTTCGAAGAAAAAACAGGTATTAAAGTAAATGTAGTAAAAGCAAAAGCTAGTGCTTTAATTAAAAGAATTGAATCAGAAGGTAAAAAATCTCCTGCTGATGTATTAATTACTGTTGATGCTGCTGGTTTATATGCTGCTAAATCAAAAGATTTATTACAATCAATTAATTCAAACTATTTAACAACTAATATTTCTGAAAATTTAAGAGATAAAGATAATCAATGGTTTGCTTTAACAAAAAGATCAAGAGTTGTTGTACATAAAATTGGTTCAGATGTACAAAATCAATTAAAAACATATGAAGATTTAGCTGACCCTAAATTTAAAGGTCAAATTATGGTTAGATCTTCAAATAATGAATATAATCAATCATTATTAGCAGCTGTAATTGCTCACCATGGTGAAGAGTATGCTTTAACTTGGGCAAAAGGTGTTGTTGCAAATATGGCAAAAGAACCAAAAGGTAATGATAGATATCAAGTAAAAGCAGTAGCTAATGGTATTGGTTCAATTGCAATTGCAAATACTTACTACATTGGTAAAATGGTTGATAATAAAGATAAATCTCAAAGAGATGCAGTTAGTAAAATGAAAATTTTATTCCCTAAATTTGAAAATGGTGGAACACATATTAATGTATCAGGGGCTGGTGTTGCTAAATATTCTCCAAATAAAGAAAATGCAATTAAATTTATTGAATTCTTAGCTTCAAAAGATGCACAAAAATTATTTGCTGTTGGGAATTATGAATATCCAGTATTAAAAGGTGTTGAATCTTCTAAACTTGTTTCATCTTGGGGAGAGTTTAAAGATGATACAATTTCAATTAACACTTTAGGTGAAAATAATAAAGCTGCTGTAAAAATATTTGACAAAGCAGGATGGAAGTAATTAGAATTGATAAACAATTTCTCAAAAATCAAAATAAGTAGTGTTTTATTAACACTACTTATTAGTGCACCAGCTGTAATAATATTCTTATATTTATTTATAGGAAATACTGAAAACTGGGAACATTTAAAAAATACCTTACTATTTGAATATATATATAATTCATTATATATAATGTTTGGAGTTGCAATATTAACTTCAATTATTGGTTTTTCAACTGCATACTTAACTTCATTATATACTTTTACATTTTCAAACTTTTTTCATTATGCATTAATATTACCTTTTGCTATTCCTACATATATTATGGCTTTTATTTATGGAGGAATGTTTGATATAACTGGTTCTGTAACAACTTTTATATTAAATATTCTTGACAAAGATATAAGTGAAGTAGCATTCTTTGATATTATGTCTATTGAGGGTGCAATAATTATAATGTCTTTAGTTTTATACCCTTATGTATATTTAGTATGTAAAACTTATTTATCTTTTGAATCTGCATCAATTATTGATGCTTCTAAAACATTTAATTTATCATCATGGAAAATATTAACAAAGGTAATTTTACCAATTTCAAGACCTGCAATAGTTGCTGGTGTTACACTTGCTGTTATGGAAGCTGTTAGTGATTTTGGTGTAATGGATTATTTTGGAATAAGTACTTTTGTTACTGGAATATTTAGAACATGGTTGGGAATGGGAAGTGTTGAAGATGCTGCTAAACTTGCAAGTATTTTAATGACTTTTGTATTTTTAATTATAGTTTTAGAAAGAATTCAAAGAAGAAATAAATTATATAAAAGTTCAGGAAAAGATTTTAGACCAATTGATAAAACAAAACTTACAGGTTTTAAAAACTTCTTAGCAGTAAGTACTTGTTTTATACCTTTCTTTTTAGGATTTTTATTACCATTTATTCAATTATGTTTTTGGTTTGCACAGTCATATGAAGAGATTATTGATGAAGATTTTATTCACCTTTTATATCAAACATTATCATTGGCATTTTTTAGTGCATTATTAATCACTGTTCTTGCTTTATTATTTGTATATAATGTGAGAATAAATAAAGATAAAACATCATCAACTTTAACTCAAATTGTAAAATTAGGTTATTCAATTCCAGGTGCTGTAATTGCAGTTGGAATCTTATCATTATTTGCAATAATTGATACATATGTAATTGATTTAGTTTCAGATACTTTCCTTTTATCTGGAACTATAATTGCAATGGTATTTGGTTTTTGTGTAAGATTTATTGCAATTGCTATAAATAATTTTGAAGCAGGTTTTTCAAGAATTCCAAGCTCTTATGATGATGCTGCAAAAATATTAAATGTAGGTGATTTTAAAACTTTTAGAAAAGTTTTTATTCCATTATTAAAAAACAGTGCATTTGCTGCTTTTATAATTATCTTTATTGAAGTTATAAAAGAGCTTCCTTTAACAATGATACTTAGACCTTTTAATTTTGATACCTTAGCTGTAAGAGCATTAGAATTAACACAACAAGCACAAATTATTGAATCTTCTGTTCCTTCTATGTTTATTATATTAATAGGAATGATTTCAATAGTACTTTTAGCAAAAAATATGAACAAGGCTTAATAATGGTTAGTGTAAATAATTTTAGTATTTCATTTAATGAAACAAAGATATTAGAAAATATAAATTTTGAAGTATTTCCAGGAGAAATTGTAACTTTACTTGGTAAAAGTGGATGTGGTAAAACTACTATTCTTAGAGCAATTGCTGGTTTACAAAAAGAGCATCAAGGTAGTATTTGTATAGGTGATGCTTGTGTATCTTCAGAAGATGTATTTGAACAAAATAGAGAAGTTGGTTATATATTTCAAGATTATGCACTTTTCCCACATTTAAATGTTGAAGAGAATATTGCATTTGCTTTAGATAAACTTTCTAGAAAAGATAAAGAAAAAAGAGTAAATGAACTATTAACTCAATTTGATATTTTATCACATAGAGAAAAACAAATACATCAACTTTCAGGTGGACAACAACAAAGAGTTGCAATAGCAAGAGCAATGGCTAATAATCCAAAGATTTTATTATTAGATGAACCTTTTGCAAATTTAGATTCACAACTTAGATATAAAACTAAAATGTGGTTAAAAAACTTAATTAAAAAATTTAATCTAAGTGCAATACTTGTAACACATGATAAAAAAGAAGCATTATCTATTTCTGATAAAATTGGAATTATTGAAGATAAAAAACTACTTCAATTTGCAGATGCAAAAGATATTTATCATAATCCAGAAAATTTTTATATTGCAAATTTTTTATCAGATATAAATGTTTTATCAAATGAAGTTATTGAAAAGTTTGATTTACAGATAAATGATAATCAAATTGCAACAGCATTAATTGAAAAATGTAATATTACTACAAATAAAAATGAATTTGAATTAGAAATTATAGATGAATCATTTTGTGGTGAGTATTTTGAAGTTGTAGTAAAACTAATAGCTTATACTTCAAATAATACAATTATGCTAAAACTAAAAACTACAGATTTTAAAGACAATCAAAAATACTATTTAGCCTTAGAAAAAGAGGATATTAAAATAGTTTTACGATAAAAGATAAGATTTCTCTTATCTTTTATAATTTTTACAATTGATACTGTTTTTTAAACTCATCACTAATATCAATAATTCCTCTTTCTTTTAATGAATCAAGAACGCTTTGTGTACAATCAACATCATCAGGCCATCTTCTTTTAAAGTTATCAAAAGAGTTTTTATTTGTTCCATCTAAACAAATAGTATTTGATTCAAAATAGATATCTCTATTTGAGTCAATATTATTTACAACTCTCCAAACTAACATATAAGTATTATCTAAATCATTTTGATTTGCATCATCAACAATTACTAATATCTTAATATTTTCAAAAACAGCTTTTAAATCATCAAAAAGATGTTTTTGACTTCTTTTTTTATCAACTTTGATTACAGTAATTGGATTTTTTGTATTTGTAAAATACTGTTTTACACCTTTTACTTCATCAGAAATTGCTTGCATTTTAAATAATAATTCATCATCAGAAATTAAAGTAATACCTAATTCTTCAATCTCTTCACCTGTACAATCAAGTCCGAGTTTACCACCTATTGCAAATTTAGGAGATGAGTGATCAAGTGCATCAACTACACCCTTTGAAATCATAATATCATCAATATTAACTCTATTTAAAATATGTTCAACAACAGCTGTGTGATCTGTTAAATCAGGTGCATCTTCATTTACAAATAATGCATGTTTAACAAAAGACATTTGACCTACTCCCCAAAATGCATGCATCATTTGTTGAGCATGACCTGGATATAAAGTTTTGATTTTTGCTAAAATTAGATTATGAAAAACTCCATTTTCAGGCATATAATAATCAATTAAATCAGGTGCTGTTGTTTTTAATAAAGGTAAGAAAATTCTCTCTGTTGCATGCCCCATATACTTATCTTCTAAAGGTGGTTTTCCAACAACTGTTGCTAAAAATGTAGGTTTTGCTTTTGAAGTAATTGCAGTAACTTCCATAAATGGATACTCTTCTTCTAAAGTATAATAACCTGTATGATCACCAAAAGGACCTTCTATTCTTAGTTTTGATGGATCTACAAATCCTTCAATAACAAAGTCATTATCTTTTGGTATCCAAATATCATTTGTAATTGATTTTACCAATTGTGCACTTTTGTTTTTTACAAAACCATAAAGCATAAGTTCAAATACACCTATAGGTAAAGGTGCTTGTCCACACCAAATATACATTGGATCTCCACCAATTCCAACTGAAATTGGCATTTTTTTACCTGCTTTTTTATATTCATGGAAGAAATGATTTGAATCTTTATGAATTTGCCAATGTAGTCCTAATGTATTATCAGGGTAAACTTGAAGTCTATACATTCCAAGGTTTTTCATCTCACCATTTAATGAAGTTGTATAAACCTGACCCATTGTAATAAATGGTCCTCCATCTTGCTCCCAAGTTGTTAAAACTGGTAAATCAGATAGTTTGGCATCTTTTCCTAATTTAATAACTTGCTGACACTCACCTTTTCCTTTATTCTTTTTAGGAATAGTGTTTTTTAAAGCAAATAGTTTTCCAAAAGTAGATAATTTTTCACTTAATGTCGTAGGTGGTTTCATTTTTAAAAGTGATTCAATCTCTTTTCCAATTTTATCACCATCTCCAATAAATAGTTCAACTGCTTTTTCATTACAAAAAACATTCATTAAAACTGGAATATCAAATTTTTTACCATTTTTTCTGTCAACAACATTTGTAAAAAGAAGTGCTTTTGAATCTTCTTTCTTAACTTCAATATATGCAATATGTGGAATCTCTAAATATATATCTAGTTCATCATCAATAATTCTTAATAAATCGTTTTTCTTTAATAGTTCAATTGCTTCTTTCATTTTTCCCTCAAAATAAACCTAATAAGGTAATTAGTATAAATCTTATATCATTTTATCAATAAAAAATAGTTTATAATAGAGGTTTTATATATGTTTTATAATTTTGATGAAGAAATAAATAGAAAAGGCACAAATTGTGCAAAATATGATGGTTTAAAAAGATATTTTGGTTATGAAGATTTAAATCCACTTTGGGTTGCTGATATGGATTTTAAAACTCCAAGTTTTATAAATGATGAAATTATAAAATCAGCACAAAATTCAGCCTATGGTTATAGTATTGATAGTCATGAATTATATGATGCTATTATTTCATGGCAAGAAAGACGTCATAATTGGCAAATAAAAAAAGATGACATATATATGATAAATGGTGTAGTTCCTGCATATTCTGCTTGTATTGAAGCTTTTAGTAATGAAGGTGATGAAGTTATAGTTCAAACACCTGTGTATCCACCATTATTTAAATGTGTAAATGCAAATAATAGAAAAGTTATTACAAATGAACTAAAAGAAGATAATGGTTATTACACAATGGATTTAGAAGATTTAGAATCTAAAATAACTAAAAAAACTAAAATTTTATGTTTATGTTCACCACATAATCCAGTTGGAAGAGTTTGGAAGAAAGAAGAACTTGAAAAATTAGCCGATATTTGTATAAAAAATAATATTATGATAATTTCAGATGAAATACATTCAGATATTACTTTTAAAAAATTTATTCCATTATCATCTATTAGTGAAAAAATTGCACAAATCACTATTACTCTTAATTCAGCAGGAAAAACCTTTAATATTGCAGGGTTAAACTGTGCTTATGCAATTAGTAAAAATAAAAATATCTTAGATAGTTTCAAAAAAATTGCACAAAAAAGGGAAATTCAATCAATTAATTTCTTTGGTTATATTGCTACAAAAGCTGCATATGAAAAAGGTGATGATTTTGTTGATGAATTAAAAAAATATATTTATGAAAATATATTATTTACTCAAGATTATCTAAAAAATAATTGTCCAAATATTAACTTTATGTTACCAGAAGCAACATACCTAATTTGGTTAAATTTTAAGCAAACTTCACTATCTCATGGTAACATAAAAGAGGTATTATTAGAAAAATCAAAAGTAGCATTAAATGATGGTGTTTCTTTTGGTAGCAATGGAAAGTATTATTTTAGACTAAACTGTGCATTAAGCAAACATAGCTTGAGAGTAGCACTGGACGATATTTCAAAGTACTTTAAATAATAAAGTTATCATAAAGTATTACCTTTTTTCTCATTATAGAAATAATAGTTTTGTAAATCAACTAAAATCTTTATAAGAAAATTAAATTAGTGTACAATCGATGAACAATATTAATAAATAGGGATACAAAATGTCAACAGAATTAATTCTTGCGTCTGTTATTTTTGTTGCTATTGGTTTTATTCTAGTTGGTGTTTTTGTTTTAACAAAATTCATCGGACCTAGAAACCAATATGCACAAATGAAAAATACTGTATACGAAAGTGGTGTTTCTAATCCTGTAGGAAACACTAATATTAGGTTTTCTATTAAGTTTTATCTAGTTGCCATTTTGTTTGTTCTATTTGATGTGGAAATCATTTTTATGTTTCCTTGGGCTGTAAATATAAAAGAACTAGGATATCTAGGGCTTTTTGAAATGTTTATGTTTATGGGATTATTATTTGCAGGATTAATTTATATCTATAAGAAAAAGGCATTATCATGGGATTAGGAGCAGAAGCTAGTTTAGGTGATTCGATAGTTACAACGAAACTTGATCATGCCATTAACTGGGGTAGATCTTATTCGCTATGGCCAATGGTATTTGGTACTGCTTGTTGTGGTATTGAATTTATGTCTGTTGCTGGTGCTAAATATGATTTATCTAGATTTGGTGCAGAAGTTGTAAGATTTTCACCAAGACAAGCAGATTTACTTATAGTTGCAGGAACAATTTCATATAAACAAGCTCCAATTTTAAAAAAAATATATGAACAAATGTGTGAACCAAAATGGGTTATATCTATGGGTGCATGCGCTTGTTCAGGTGGATTTTACGATAATTATACAACATTACAAGGAATTGATCAGATTATTCCTGTGGATGAGTATGTTGCAGGTTGTCCACCAAGACCAGAAGCTGTATTAGATGCAATTATGCGAATTCAAGAAAAAGCAAATGATGAATCAATAATTAAAGACAGAGTTAAAGATTATAAAGGATTTTTAGATGTTTGAATGTGATTTAATAATTGATGCAAATGATATAAAATCAACAATTTCAAAGTTAAAAACTGAAGATAATTATAATATTTTACTTGATATAACAGTAATTGATTATTTAGAATATCCTGAAGTTACAACTTCTAGATTTGCAGTAGTTTATATTTTAAGAGATAAAACTTTTAAAAAACAAATATCTATAAAAGCATTTATTGATGATAATACATTAGCAGTTGATACTATTTCTGATTTATTTCATTCTGCAAATTGGGCTGAAAGAGAAACTTATGATCAATATGGTATTAAGTTTATTGGTCATCCTAATTTAAAGAGATTATTAAATCATCATCAATTTAAAGGACATCCTTTAAGAAAAGATTATGAAATAACTAAAGGTCAAATCTGTACAGAAACTGAAGATTTAATGGATGAAATGAACCCTTTATTAGAAAAAAAGGGTTATACACCTGAAGAAATAAATGATTTAATGCTTTTAAATGTTGGTCCTTCTCATCCAGCTTCACATGGTACTATTAGAAATTTTGTAGCTTTAGAAGGTGAAACAATCACAGCTTGTGTTACTGAAATTGGTTATTTACATAGAGGTTTTGAAAAATCTTGTGAAAATCATACCTATTCACAAGTTATACCATATACAGATAGATTAAACTATTGTTCAGCAATTTTAAATAATATTGGTTATTCAAAAGCCGTTGAAGAGATGTTAAAAATAGATATCACACCAAGAGCTAAATCAATTAGAATAATAATTGGTGAATTAAGCAGAATTATTGACCATCTTGTTTGTAATGCAGCAAATATGGTAGATTTAGGTGGATTAACTAACTTCTGGTACTTATTTGCACCTAGAGATACTGCTTATGATTTATTATCTAAATTAACAGGAGCAAGACTTACAAATTCATATACAAGAATTGGTGGTTTAGAGTTTGATTTATATGATGGTTTTGCGCAAGATTTAGAAGTAGTTTTAAAAGAAGTAGAAACAGCTTGTGCTGATACATTAAGTTTAATTACTCATAATAGAATCTTTCATGATAGAACACAAGATGTTGGAGTTATTAAACAAGATTTTGCATTAAGTGCTGGAATTTCAGGACCAAACTTAAGATCAACTGGAATTGCTCATGATTTAAGAAAAGACAAACCATATTACGGTTACGAAAACTTTGATTTTGATGTAATTGTAGGTTCACATGGTGATGTTTATGACAGAATGATGTGTAGATTTGAAGAAATGGTTCAAAGTACAAAAATAATTAGACAAGCAATGAAAGAGTTACCAGATGGTCCTATAAATGTAGATGCACCTTCTATTTTATTACCTTCTAAAAAAGATGTTTATGGAAATATTGAAGGTTTAATGAATCAATTTAAACTTACTTTTGAAGGTATTAAAGTACCAAAAGGTGAGTATTACTCTGCTACTGAAGCTGGAAACGGTGAGCTTGGATTCTTTATTGTAAGCAATGGAGAAGGAAAACCATATAAAGTAAAATGTAGACCACCTTGTTTTTATGCACTTGGTGCATATTCTAATATAGTTGAAGGTGGAATGCTTGCAGATGCTGTTGTTACAATGGCAAGTATGAACTTTATTGCTGGGGAGTTTGATAGATAATGAAAACATTTGTATTTACACCAGAAAATGAAAAGAAGTTTCAAGAACAAAGTAAAAAATATCCAAATTCTGATGCTATGATGTTACCTTGTTTATGGTTAGTTCAAGAACAAGAAAACTGGGTTTCACCAGAAGCAATGGTATTTATTGCAAATAAATTAAAGAAAACACCTATTCAAGTTTATGAAGTTGCAACATTTTATACAATGTTTAACTTAAAGCCAATTGGAACATATCATATAGAAGTTTGTAAAACTCTATCTTGTATGATGATGGGTGCAAATGATCTTATAAAATTTATAAAAGATACAATTGGAATAGAACCAGGTCAAACTTCTAAAGATGGTAAATTTCATCTAAGTCAAGTTGAATGTCTTGGTGCTTGTGGTGGTGCTCCTATGTTTGCATTAAATGGGCAATATCATGAAAACCAAAGTGTTTCATCTTTAGGTGATCTTTTAAAGGAGTGTAAATAATGCTTGTAAATGTTGTAAGTAAAAAATTTGACATCCCTGATTATCACACTTTAGAGGTTGCATTAAAAAATAATGCTTACTCTTCAATTCCTAAATTATTCACAATGAAACCTGAAGAAGTTACACAAGAAGTTGTAAATTCAGGACTTAGAGGAAAAGGTGGTGGTGGTGCTGCTTGTGGTCCAAAATGGCAACTTATGCCAAAAGATGATCCAAGACCTGCTTATTTAATTGTAAATGGTGATGAATCAGAACCAGGTACTTTTAAAGATAGACAAATTTTCCAATATGATCCTCATTTATTAATTGAAGGTATTATCTGTTCTTGTTATGCAATTAATGCACATGATGCATATATCTATATAAGAGGAGAATATAAATTCTTCTCAGATAGAGTAGAAAATGCTATACAAGAAGCTCTTGAAGCTGGAATTATTGGCGATAAAGTTATGGGTCATGATTATAGAGTTAATATTACAGTTCATAGAGGTGCTGGAGCTTATATTTGTGGGGAGAAATCTGCACTTATTGAATCTTTAGAAGGTAAAAGAGGACATCCAAGACTTAAACCACATGGTAAAGAGTGTGAGTGGTTTTTTGATAATCCTGCAACTGTTAATAATGTTGAAACAATTGCAACTGTACCTTTTATTGTTGAAAATGGATATGAAGCTTATACAGCTTATGGAACTAAAACTTCACCTGGAACAATGTTATTTGCAATGAGCGGACCTGTTAAGAATCCGGGCGTTTACGAATTAGCATTTGGAAACAAGATGATTGACTTCTTAAATGAAGTTGGTGGTGGAATGAAAGATGGAAAAAAATTAAAAGCAATTATTCCTGGAGGTTCTTCTTGTCCGATTTTAACGGCAGAAGAAGTTCAAGAAGCAGTGCTAGATTACGAGTCAATGTGGGACATTGGTTCAACATTAGGTACAGGAGGAATGATTGTAATTGATGAAGATACATCTATGGTTGATGTTGCTAAAAATCTTATAGAATTTTATCACCATGAATCATGTGGACAATGTACACCTTGTAGAGAGGGTTGTGGATGGATAGATAATATTTTAAGCAAAATTCTTGCAGGTGATGGTTCACAAAAGGACTTAGAGACAATACTTGATGTATGTAGTACTATGAATGGTAAAACAGTTTGTGTATTTGCACCAGCTGTAAAAGATATTATTCAAAGTATTGTTAAAAAGTTTCCACATGAATTTGTGGCACATTTTAAAAATCAAAATTAAATTTATTTAAATTATATTAAGGAGAAAATTAATGGCAAAAAATACTATGACACTAACTGATAATAGAGATGGTAAAGCTTATGAATATAATATTATAGACGGAACAAGAGGACCAAGCGTAGTTGATATTTCAACATTTTATAAAGATTCAGGAATGTTTACTTATGACCCAGGTTATACTTCAACAGCTTCATGTGATTCTAAAATCACATTTATTGATGGTGAAAATTCTGAGTTAAGATATAGAGGTTATGATATTGCTGATTTAGCTGGTAAACACTCATACTTAGATGTATGTTATTTACTAATGAGAGGTGAACTTCCAACTGAACAAGCTTCTAAGAATTTTGATTTAGAGATTAGACATAGATCATTTTTAAATGAAGGTTTAATTAGAATTTTTGATGCATTACCAGATGGTGCACATCCAATGGCAACTATGGGTGCAGCAACTATGGCACTTGCAGCATTCTATAAAGATCATTTAAATTTAGAAAATGAAAATGACTTTAAAGTTATGAGAAGAAGAATTTTAGCTAAGATGCCTACAATTGCAGCTATGGCTTATAGAAATTCTATTGGTACACCACTTATTTACCCAGATGTAAATAGATACTTTACTGAAAACTTCTTATATATGTTAAGAGCTTATCCAGGTGGAACTATGAAAAGACTTCCAGATGGTACAAATGAAGAGATTAAACAAGTTGAAGTTGATGCACTTGATGCAATCTTTACTTTACATGCTGATCATGAGCAAAATGCTTCTACTACAACTGTAAGAAATGTTGGTTCAACTGAAGCTCACCCTTATGTTGCTATTTCTTCTGGTATTGCTGCATTATGGGGATCTGCTCATGGTGGTGCAAATGAAAAAGTAATGGATCAATTAAAATTAATTGGTGATGTTAAAAATGTTCCTACTTATATTGCTAAAGCAAAAGATAGAAACGATCCATTTAGATTAATGGGATTCGGACATAGAGTATATAAAAACAGAGATCCAAGAGCTGAAACTTTAAAAGGTTTACAAGATAAATTAAAACAAGAATTAAATCTTGATTCTAAATTATTAGATATTGCTGCTGCTGTTGAAGAAGCTGCATTAAATGATGATTACTTCAAAGAAAGAGGTTTATATCCAAATATTGACTTCTATTCAGGTGTAATCTTAACAGCACTTAAAATTCCTGTTGAAATGTTTACTCCAATCTTTGTTATTGGTAGAACTCCAGGATGGATTGCACAATGGTCTGAGTTAAAACAAGATCCAAAACATAAAATTGCAAGACCTAGACAATTATATACAGGAAAATAGTACAAAAATAACCAAGTGTAAGGGGATATATATGAGTGAAATGGTAGAAATCACAGTCAATGGCGCACAAATGCAAGCTTCAAAGGGAAGCTTGCTTATTGATAAGTTACTGGATGAAAATATCCATATACCTCATTTTTGTTATCACCAAGCACTAGGTAAAGATGGAAATTGCCGTATGTGTATGGTTGAGATTGAAGGTCAAAAAAGACCTCAAATCGCTTGCGATACTCCAATAAAATCTGGTATGAATATCAGAACTAAGGGTGAAAATATTGAGAAAGTAAGACGAGATATTCTTGAATTACAACTTATAAATCACCCTATTGACTGCCCTACTTGCGATCAAGCAGGTGAATGTAAACTACAAGACTACTATATGGAATCTGGATTTTATGAATCAAGAGTAAATATAGATAATAAAACTAATCATGAAAAAAGAATCGATATAGGTTCTAATGTAATGTTAGATAG
>NZ_JBGUES010000040.1:0-15626 GCF_041821165.1 Poseidonibacter sp.
TTTCAATTTCCAATAAACCAAATCTAAAAATAACTGACTCTTTTTTATATATTTTCACATCTTTTAAACAAATAACTGAATCTTTATTAATATAGTGAGTTGTAACATATTCATTATTACTAAGTTGCTTTAATGTTAAAGGATTACAAGCTTTAACTAATGATTGAATATTTATCATTTTAACATCTGATGTTTTTAATTTTTCTTCATAATTTATAGATTCTTTAGAAACTAAAACCTTAAGTGCAAAAGCATTTAAAGAAAATAAAGTAATTAATAAACTAAGCCTTAATATCAAAAATTTGCCCTCCATTGGCATTTGTAATTTCTTCTACTAAATCTTTATACATTTGTTGAACAGGAAGAACTAGCGATGCTAAACGTTTATTAGATTCATATAATTTTAGAAGTTCAGCTTCTAATGAATTTACCTTATCTCTATATTTATCAATATCTTCACCTTGTTGCATTTTTGAGATTAATTCTTGATTTAATTCTTGCTTTAAATTAGTAATTTCTTCAATCATATAATGTTTCTGATCATTTCTATTTAAAAGAGATTCATGTTTTGCTTGTTTAATATCTTCAATATCTAATTCAATTGAAGCTTCTAAATCAGTAATAAGTACAAACATTTTATCAACTATTTCATAAATCATTTACTTTCCTTTATTTATATCTCTACTTAGGAATTCATATAACATATTACTAATACCAAATGTTCCTGCTGAACTTTGTGAAATAGTTTGTGTATACATTCCTTTGATAATATCTGAACCAGCTCCTTTTCCTGCAACATCAGTTGAACGAAGAGAAACATCCATTATTTGATTTAAAAAAAAAGACTCAAACTCATCACTAACACGTTTTAATTCTTCATCTTTTAAATTTTCTGGATTAACTTGACTTAATTTATTATTGTTAAAAATGTCTTTGTTAACTAAATTATTGCTATTTATTTCCATTTATTCCAACCTATCAAAGAAATTTTCTTCACTTAAGATATCTTCTTTATTATTTTGTGTAAAGAATCTAATTTCTACTCGTCTATTATCAGCAGAAACTTCACTCTTTGGATGATAAGAGCCATATGCTGAAACTTTTAATAAAGAAGGTTCAATTCTATTTCTTATTAACTCTTTTACTACTGAGATTGATCTTAATGCTGATATATCCCAAGCATCTCTAGGAATAGAATCATTTTTAATTCTATTTGTATCTGTATGACCTATAATTTCAATATTAAAAGTCTTAGGCATAGTTCTTATTAATCTTGCAATTTTTGCAATAAATCTTTTTGCAGCAGGATCGCTTAAATCGTATTCGCCGTCATTAAACATAATAGAAGAAGGAATATCTAAAGTAAATTCATTTTTATCTTTTTCAATTTCAATTTCTTGATTTTCACTTTGAGAATTTGAATTCATCTCTTTAACTAATACTGAGATTTCTTCTGCAGCTTCTTCAACAGCTGTTGATTCACTTACATCTTGTTCATCAGAATTAGAACTACCATCTTTAGTTGAATAACTGTCAGATTGTGTTTCAACATCAGTTGATGCATCTATAAATCCCATTGCCTTTTTCATTACATCAAAATATTCTTCAACTTTATTTTTATCCATTACAGCCATAGAAAGTAATAAAATAAAAAATGTTAATAATAATGACATTAAGTCACCAAATTGTACAAGCCAACCTGGTAAACATTTAGGACATTCTGGACATTTATCTTTAGCCATAATTTATTACTTTTACTCCATTACTTCAGTAAGAATTGCATTTAATTGCATTTTAATATTACCAATTGACTCTTCTGCTGCAATCATTGAAGACCCTCTAATTATAACTTCACAAGCAACTACTTCTTTTTCATGTTTTTGTGCAAGTTTACTTTCTATAATACCTGCAAAAAGTGTTCCAAGTAATGCTCCGTACATTGTTGTAAGTAAAGCAACCGCCATAGCAGGTCCAACAGCAGCTGGATCTGAAAGGTTTGCAAGCATAGCAACAAGACCTACTAAAGTACCAATCATACCCATTGCACCAGCTGTTCCACCAATATTTCCAAACATAGAAATCATTACACCATGTCTTTTACCCATATGCTCTAGCTTTGTTTCAAGTAAAGGTTCTAATACTTCAGGTTTTGTTCCATCAACTAAAAGCTGAAAAGCCTCTTTAAAGAATGGATTTGTTTCTTCCATAACTTTTTGCTCAATTTGCATAACACCATGTTTTTTTATTTCAGTAGCATAAAATGTGATTTTTTCAACAAGCTCAGGTAGGCTCTCAACTTTTACTTCATTAAAAGCAACTTTTAATGCTGGTGTAAATCTTTTTAAATCAGATCCCTCAAATTGTCCTGCCGTAACAGCAATTGAACCACCAACAACAATAATTACTGAAGGAACATCAATATATGGACCAAATCCAACTCCACCTAAAATAATAGCTAGGGCAACAAGACCCCATCCTCCAACTAAACCACCTAAACTCGTTTTATCCATAAATTACAATCCTATTTGATTAAGCCTTAAAGAAGCATTACCAATTTTTCTTACTTTTAATCCAAATTTTCCTTCAACAATAACAGCTTCACCTTCACCAATTTTAACACCATTTACTAAAATCTCTAAAGGTTCATTAACCATTTGTTCTAACTCGATTATCTCACCAACATCCCATGTTAAAATATCTTTTAATAAAACTACCTTTGTTCCTAATCTAACGCTTAATTTTAATTTTATACTATATAAAAGTTCTAAATTTTTTGGCGTTTTTACAGTTGATTCTACATTATTAGAAGAAGGCAACTCATTAAAAACAGGTGCTGTTACATTATGTACTTCAGCACTAGGAGCTACACTTTCTACTCCTGTAATTGCTGAAAAAAAAGGCAACATTCTTTCATCAAAAGATAATATAATTGGTAATTTTTCATTATCTAAAGATAACATAAATTCATATAAATTCGAAACTGAATTTAACTTTGAACCTTCAACAATTGTTGCACTTTTAATTTCTGATTTTAAAGATTTTATATCATCAAAACCTTGGGCATTTACTGTTGTACTAAAACTACCACATATATTTGATACTATTTCATTTACTGCATCTGTAATTTCATCATCAATATGCTCTTTTAAATCTCCCATTCCACCCAACATAAAATACTCAAATTTTACAGCACTTATTGTTGGAATAAAAAAAAGACACGTAGAAGATATATCCTTAAAATCAAAATTGACGTTACACTCAATAAATTGAGTTGAAGAATAAGTATCAATTTGAGCTGGACTTACAGTTTCTACTATTGAACTTTTTGATAATAATTGTTCTAATGTATTAGAAAGTTCACTTTTAAATAAATTTGATAAATCAGATGACAATTATACTAACCTTTATTCTGTAAAGATTCAATTTCTTGTAATATAAAAGCCTTCATTTTCATCATATCCTCTGTTGGATATTTATATTCAGCTTCACCTCTAGTTATCTTTACAAAAAAATCTTTTGAATTTTTGTTATAACCAAATCTAACATTATCTAATATAACTTCATTTTTATCAATAACTTGTTCTTTTCCAAGAATCTTTTTGTATTGATCGTCTTGAATAACTCTATCTTGCGCATTAACTTCACTAATTTTTTCTGCTTTTTCAATATTATTTGATTTAGATTGATCAATATTTGCTATTCTACCAAGTTCCATAATGTTCTCCTTTAAATGAGGATTTTTAATTATTATAGCAGAAATAAAATAAATTTTTTAAGAAATAAAATAAATTTGTTACGGAATCTAAAGAGATTCTAAATACTCATCAAAGCCAACAAGTTTAAAATCAATCAATGAATCAATAAATGGCTCTTTTATATACTCTTTAGCACTAATTATTTTTAAATCTTGAATTAACTGAACTCCTGTTAAAAAACTTGATTCCTTATCATTTAATAAGGCTTTTATTAAAGAAATTTGAATTGAAGCATCATTATATCGACCTGATTCCAATAAAGATGCAACCATTAAATACATTGTATATTTATCTTCAAGGTTATACTCTTTTTGTAAATATTCTAATGTTTTAATACTCTCATCTGATGCATTAAAATGTAAATCTCTTAGTACTTTTGTTTTTAAATAAGAAGGTGATTTTTTTCCATCAATTTTTAAATCTGCTTTTGAAAATAAACCCAAAGCTTTTAACATATCAATATAATATTTTGTAATAATTAAAGGTCCTTCTAAAAAATTATTATTAAATTTTAAAGGTACATTATCTTGTAGTCTAGAATAATAAGATAAATCACTTTCATCTTTTTTTCTATGAACTAACCTCATAAGATAAATTAATGGATCTTTTTTGTACTCACTAAATAAAGTATGATTTTGTATATCTTCCTTTGCATCAAGTACTTTTAGATAATCTATTGCTTTAAAAAATATTGTATCTTTATAGTTTAGTGCTTCAACTTCTGTTTTATATTCAGGATTTAAAAAATACTTATATAGCTCTTTCCCAAAATAATTATATAAACCATTCTTAGATTTTATAATTGATTCCATATACTCTTTATCTTTTACTTTTGAATCTATTTTTTTTGCAGTAATTAAAGTCATAACAGCATATAGTTTATTTCCAGGATTTAATTTATAAGCTTTATTAAAATATTTATATGCATTATAAAAATCATTTATTTGTGTATAAGATAATGCTAAATTATAATAAACATACGATTTTGTATCTTTTTTTATTAATTTCTCTAACTTTATAACTCTAATAATTGGGTCTTCTTTAACAATTTCTAAAAATTTTGAGTTATATTCAACCATCTCTTCTAAGTTTTGAATATTATCTTCTGAGTTAAAGATAAATCCTTTTGAACTATCATAAATAACTTCTTGTAAATCTGAAAATATAAAAGGTGCAAAATAAAACATAAAATCTATTTTTCTATCATCTGAAAAACTTATTAATGATTCTAAGTACTGCTTAGGAGTAAATTTATTTTTATTAAAATAAATCTCTAAAGGCAATTCTAAATTTGACTTAAAAGTACTTTTTATTTCATTTAAATTATCTAAATTTTCAAATAGTTGTTCTAAATTATTTGATTTCAGATCAGAGTAAATCATAAACCATGTAATATGTTCAAGTGTTTTAGAATTTACAGCAACTTCTTTTGCTTTTTTTAAATAAATATCTGCTTTTATATGATTATTTAATTTTAGATATATTAATGCTTTTTTCAAATCCATTGCATAATCCATTGAATCTAATACAGTTAATGCTTCTTCGTATTTTTTTAATATAATATAGGTATCAGCTAGCATCCTTTTTGAATGCTCTGATAAATTTTTAAATTTTCTTGATACTTTAATTATAGTTTCTAAGTATTTTTCATCTTTAGATATTTCATATAAATAATAACACGCAGACATATATGAAAAAGTATTACTCTGAACATTTGATTTATTTTCATATATTTTATTTAAATAAATAACAGCTTTATCAATAGAATTTAACTTATAATAAGCAATACCCATATTTAAAAAAGATGGGATTTCAATAATTGATACAGTTTTTTCAAATATTTTTATTGATTCTTTATACTCTTTTTTACTTAATAAAAGAACAGCCTTATTAAATTCAACTTGCAATGCTAAATTTTTTTGAGACTTTACAAGTTTCTCAAAATTAAAAATAATTTCTGGTTGAGATTCCAATAAATTATTATTTGCTTTTAATGTAGTAAGAATCAAAGAGGTTACTAAAAGAGATTTAAATATCTTAATTATCTTCAATATTAATCCTAAACCATTGTATTAACTTGAGCATATAGCTCTTCGTTTCTTTTTTCAAGCTCTTCTATTCTATGTTTATAATTCATATTTTCTAATCTTAGTTCTTGAAGATCATCTCTTGCAACCTGAAGATTATCATGACTATTAGATAATGTATTTGCACTAACTTTTACTTGTTTTTCATATCTTTGAATAATTGTCTTTAATTTTGCAACTTCATCTTCAGATAAATTTTTCTCTTCATTAACTTTTTTATATAAAGATTTATATACATTAGCACTTGAAAAAAAGTATAATAATAATACACCTGCAATAACGAGTAAAAAAAAATTTTCCAAAACTTTCCTATATAATTTTAAATAAAAAAGTAAGTATAAAAACTTACTTTTTTTATTAGTTTATCTTTTTAAATTGATTAAAGTATTTAATAATGTATCAGCAGTTGTAATTGATTTCGCATTTGCTTCAAAAGCTCTTTGAAATACCATTAAATTTACAAGACTCTCTGATAAATCTGCTGTACTTAACTCTAAACTTTTAGATTGTACTTCTGCTGTTTTATCATTATTAAGATTATAAATTGGCTCACCACTTGTTGTTGTTTTTGATAATAGGTTATTTCCCGCTGGTTCTAATCCTCTATTACTATTAAATAAAGCAATTGATGCTTGTCCAATAGCATAAGAAATACCATCTTGTTTCATAGTAATTAAACCTGTAGAATCAATAGAAAATTCTCCAAAAGCAGAATCCGTAAGACCTAAAGTATCAAGTTTTAATTGTAACGAACCTTGTGATGCTGTTTGATCAACTCTATTTACAATTTCAAGAAACTCTGCACCTGCACCTTCTCTTCCTGAATAATTAGCATTCGTATCTAATGGAATTGGAGTAGCCGTTCCTGCATCTTTTTTGAAATCACCTGAAAACTCTACATCAAAATTATCATTAGTTGTTTGAATTACTAAATTTCCATTTATATTTTTCGCTTCAACATAATCAGATAATTTAGGACTTGAATTTGCTGCTTGTGTATTAAAAGCTGTTACAAACTCATCTACAGTTGTAATATTAGCATATGTTACAGGTACAGTTGCAAGAGCTGCTCCTCTTATATCAATTGGTGTTAAAGTTACTGGATTTCCAGCACTTGGAACTTCAATTGTTTGTTTAGTCTCTTTATCATAGATTGTTACACCATAAGTAAATTGATTTGGAAGTCCTATATCAGAAGGAGTATATACATCTTGTTGTTTACCAGATACTAACTGAGCTAAGGCATCTCTTGAAGACTCTAATGCTCCAAGTCCCATTCCTGCTCTTGATGGTGTCCCTGTTATTGTATTACCTTGAATTATTTTTCCAGCTGATTCTTCAACTACTTCTGTTACTGTAAACTCTTGTCCTGGTATTAATGATTTTATCTCAATTATACCTTTTAGCATACTTGCATAATCTGTTGATAATGCAAAGGTATCACTTAATTCTAATACATCTTCAGTTGTTCCAGTTTCAGATACCATATATCCTTTTAAACCTGTAATTTCAGATATTTTATCTGCTAGGCCTTTATATGTCTCTATTTGACTTGCAATTTTATTAAAAACAATTATATCATCAGATGTTGGAGCTGTTGATGCTGTTGCTGTTAGTGTAAATGGATTTGTAAGAGTTGCATTTGCTGCTTCTAATGCTGCATAATTTGATGCTTCAGCAGTTACTGATACATAATTCTGTGATATCTTTTGTCCATTTATTAAAACTGATATTTGATCTCCATCTTTTGAGATTAAAGATTCTGTTCCTGTTTTAAAGTTTATTTGAGAAGCTTGTGCTGTTGATGTTGCAGATCCTCCATTTGGATTATCTTTTAATTTTTGTAGCCACGATGCATAATCTGCATTCGCTGCTTCAATATCTGCAACTTTTGCTCCTGCTGTTTTTGCTCCTGCTCCTGAAAATATTGTAGGAGAATCACTTCTTGCAGTTGATTTATAATCTGTTGCTTTTGCTGTTATTGTTTCTACATAAGTAGAATATTTTATGATTTTTGAAGATAATGGCAAGTTATAATCATTTGTAAACGTATTTACATTTGGATTTGTACTTAAAACATCACTATCTGGATCAATATTTACCATCATCCAGCCTTGAACTTCATTTCCTGCTGAATCTTGTAATGTTCCATTATCTCCCATTCTAAAGTTTCCGGCTCTTGTATAAAAGTTTTCTGTTATTCCACTTGGACTAGTATTTGCTACAGTAAAGAATCCATCTCCTGCTAATGCCATATCATATGACACTCCTGTAGGTTTTATTGTTCCTTGTGTATATAATTTCTCTGCATCTAGTATCTTAGAACCTTTTCCGATTCTATCTTGATATACTTGATCTGCAAATGATATTCTTGATGATTTATATCCAATTGTATTTACATTGGCTATATTGTTTGACTCATTATCTAAAGCTTTTTGTTGTGACGATAATCCTGAGATTCCTGTCCATAGTGCGCCTATCATAATTTATCCTTAATTTTAGAATGATGAACTTTTGTTCATATATTAATATTCAAAAGAATACTAATATATAAACAAACGATTACTTTCTTAACGCAATAGCTGTTTTTAATAACTCATCAGATGTAGTTATTGATTTTGAATTTGCTTCAAATGCTTTTTGATAAATCATCAAATTTGTTAAACTATCTCTTACATTTGAGTTACTTGCTTCTAATGTTTTACTATGAAGAACATTAACATCTCTTGCATTAATTGGATCACCAGATGCTGCATTTGCACCAAAATTATTATTTCCTAAAGGATCCAACTCATCTTCTGCTGAAAAATATGCAGTTTCAACTTTTCCAACTAAAAATTTATTATCACCATCTCTTAAAAAAACAAATCCTTCTTCTATACTAACAATACCGAAAGTATTTTCTGTTAATGTTAAATTACGTAATTGTAATTGAATTTCATTTAAATTTAAATCATCTTGATTAACAAGTGAAATCTTATTTGATATACTCATAAATTTAGCATCTGCTAATTCTAATGCTTCTTTTAATGCATCTCGTGAATTAGTAACCATTAATTCACCAGATCCTTTATTTGCATTTTGAATATTATTTATAATTACACCTTTATCATTAATAGAACTATCGAAAATTTTAGTTGATTCACCAGGAACTAAAGATGTAACTGTAACAATCCCAGTATTTGTATCAACTGAAGATGTCAGACCTTTAATATTAGATAATTTATCAGAAAATTTTTTTAAAGTAGTCTCTTTATCCGTATCAAAATATTGTTTTATTTCAGTATTATTAATAGTAACTTTTATAAAGTCATTTTCCGTTAATAAATTATCAACTTCATTAGAATAATTAATTGCCGTAATTTGATTTGAAGATACAGCACTTACAACATTTGGATTTTTTGAATACTCATTTAGTTTAGAATTATAATCTAACATTAATGCATCAATATCATTAATCTTTGCAGATTTACTCTTATACCCATCGCCACTAATTCCACCATCAGTAGCACTTTTTGTGTAGTCACTTGTTTTTGAATTTATTGTTTCTACATAAGTTAAGTTATTAATAGTTGCAGAAGCAATAAACTTATCATGAACATTAGTAAACTGAGTTAAAGTAGGATCTGAGCTAATTACTGTATTTAATTGAGGTGTTAAACCTAAAACTTTTGAAGAATCTTGAGTTTGTAGCGTTCCATCATTACCTAATTGAAAATTTCCTGATCTTGTATATAAATTAACTTGAGTATCAGGGTCTTTAATTATAAAATATCCCTTACCTTCAATAGCAACATCAAAAGCACTTGTAGTTGGCTGTAATTGTCCTTGTGTGTAATTTTTACTTACAGCTTCTACTGCGGTACCTTTTCCAAAGCCATTTTTATACATCATATCTTCAAATCTTATTTGATCAGATTTATGTCCAGTAGTATTAACATTACTTGTATTGTTTGATTCTACATTTAGTGCTTTTTCAAAAGTGTTTAAGCCACTAATTCCATTCCATAATGAACTTACCATAATTCAATCTTAAAATATTTTTGTAATTTGAGCAAAAGGAATAGTACTTAATTCATTAGAATAAACAAAGTTCTGAGAATTACCTAACTCATATTTATGATCTGTGATTTTATTATTTTCACTATCAAAAACTTCTAATTTTCCATCTTTTATAACAGGTTGTCCAGGAGAGTTTAATGATAGTCTTTCTCCAGTTGGTTCACCATTTTCATCTAGAATAGTCCCATCATAGGCATAATGAACTTCACTATAAGTATCATCTTCATTTTTAATAGCTATTGATTCATGAATATACAATAATTCATTTGCTTTAACTTGTACAACACCATCAACAGTTTCAACAGAACTAACTTTATATGCTTTATTTATTCCTGCATCATTAATATTACCGTCTTCAACATTTCTTCCAATAATTGCAGATGCATTTGATAATGCAGTTTGAGAAAATGATGTTTGTAAAGATTTCATTGCATTAATTGTTTCTAAATTTGTATTAATAGTTGACATTTGCATTTGTGTTGATAACATTTGCTTAGAATCAACAGGTTTTGTAGGATCTTGTAATTTTAATTCTTGTAACATTAATTGTAAAAAATCATCATTCGTTAATTCATCATTACTAATTGAATTTGTATAAGAATTCCCACTAAAATCTACTCCACTATCAACATTTATATTATTTGTTGCCATATTAATCTCCTATATCAAATTTTCTTCAAAGAAGTATCTAACTACATTATCTGAATCCATTGCATCTTGAACTCTAACTGCTAACTTATCATCAATTACGATAATATCACCTCTTCCAATAATTCTACTATTAACATAAATATCACCACCTGAACCAGCGATTTTATTTAATGAAACAATATCTCCATCATCAAGTTTTAAAAACTCTCCAATTGTAATATCAGCATTACCAAGCATTACATCAACAATAATCTCAGTATCAACAAGTATGTCATAATCTCGTTCTGTAATTTCCATATTTATACTTTTTAATTTTATTTTTTATTATAACATAAAGTTTAAAATTTAAAGCACCGTATCTAAACTTTCAAGCATAGAAGCAACTTTAGACTCTATATTACCATCAAAGTTTCCTAAATCACTTGCAATTACAACTCCACCTCTTGCAACATTAGGATCTTGATGTAATTCAATAAATGATTCAAGATTTAATTCATTTTTTAATACCTCATAATCCTTAGGATTTAAATGTATTTGAATTCTAGAAGCTGTTTTGATTTTTGATAATAAATGAGAAATTGTCTGTTTAGCAATTTTTGCTGAGTTCTCACCTACTTCAATACTTATAATTTTTTGTGCAATAGATATTGAAGTTTTCAGTATCTTTGATTCCATTTGAAATGTAGCTTGTTCAAAAAAAGCTGCATAATGTTTAAGGTCTTTAATTGACTGAACAACTTGAGCATCGATATCTCTACCTTTAACTCCATCATTTTCAATACTATCAACTTTCTGTGCAATTTGACTTAATTGCGCCGACAAATTTCTTACTTCAACTAATAAAGGATCAACTTTTCCATTTAATTCTCTATCATCTAGAATTTGATTACTCATTGTTGGAGCTTGATCAATAGAATTATTAATAAAAGTTCCTAATTGATAATTTTGAACAGAATCACTTTTATTTAAAATTTTTGCATTAGTATATACATTATTAGGCATTATTCATCCACTTCTCTATCGATTACACCGTCTTCAATCATTTTTTGTGCTACTTCTAGCATTTTTCTTTGAGCGGCTTCAATATCTTTAATTTTTACTTTATTTAGCATTTCAAACTCTTCAATAAATCTATCTCTAGCTCTTTGAGACATGGCACCAGTAATTTTAGCCATATCATCTTCAGGAGCATTTTTCATAGCAATAGCAACTTCACCAGCATCTACATTTTGTAAAATTTTCATTATATATTCTGAGTCTAAATTTAATAAATCTTCAAATACAAACATATTTTCTTTAATTTGTGTTGCTAAAGTAGTATCGATTCCATTAATATTTTTTAATATATCTTGAGATTTTGGCCCAAGTCTATTTAACATATCAGCAACAACTTTTACACCACCAACATCAACAATAGATGATAATAAAGATTCCAATTTCTTTTCTAATACAACAGAAATTGTTCTAACAACATCAGGAGACACATCTTTTATTGTTGCCATTTGCATAGTAACTTTAACCCTAATTTCTTCATCTAATTGCATTAATACATCAGCTGCTTTATTTGGTTCCATATGAGATAGAATTACTGCAATTGTATGAGGAGATTCATCTCTAATAAAATCTGATAACTGTTTTGGATTAATGCCATCTAAATAAGTAAAAGATTGTGCTGCTAATTTTAATCTTGAAAGTTTTGCTAATACAGCATCTGCTTCACTTTTTCCTAATGATTTATATAAAATATCTTTTGCAAAATCATAACCACCTGAGGTAATAAAACTTTTTGTTCTAACATATAAGTTAAATTCTTCTAAGATTGCTAAAGATTCTTCTTTATTAATAGAACTTATTTGTGTAATTGCTGTTGAAATTTCTTCTACAAGGTTATTTGGTAAATATTGGAATATTTTTACTGTTGATTCTTCACCAATAAGGACAAAAAAACGAGCAATTTTATCCATCATTGACATACCTTTTAACAGCTCATGTAAGTTTTCTTTTTCTGCCATCTTTTTATACCTTATTTAAAGCTTTGATTACCCTCTGAAAGTAATAGTTCAATCATTTTTGCAATCTCTAAAGGATTATCATTTATCTGCTTATCTAATTCTTCAATAAATACTGCATATTTAGCAGCTGATTCTTCATCTAAACCATCAATATTATTTAACATTTGACTTTTAATTTTAGACTTAAGCCTTCCATAAGCACTATCTGCATCAAACTCATTTTCATAATCATTTTCAAAAAGACCTTCTGCATCAATAGGAGTTCCATCAGGATTTGTTTTTTCTCCTAAAATAACAACTTCATGATTTACAATAAACTTTTTATAGAAAATAAACAGAAGTATTACTGCAATTAAATATTGAAAATATTCACTAAAGTCTTTCATAATAGATTTTGCAAAAGTAAAGCTATCAATGCTACTATTATTTTGAATTATATTTCCATTAGCATCAACTTCTTGATTTTGTTCATTAAAATTTTTCAATCCAATGAATTTGAAATCTTTTACAGTGACTTTATCACCTCTTACCTTACTATAACTAATAGTGTCTTGAACAATGGCTTCAATTGATTTTAAGAATTCTTCTTTATTCTCAACATCTTTTAAAATTGATGAATCAAAAGTAACAGCAGCTGTAATTCTATTTATTCTTGAATAATTATTATCTTTTTGCTTAATTATCTTTTTAGATATTTCATAGTTAGTAACAGTGTTATTTCCTTCACTATTAGAATTAATACCAGCATTAGCATTTTCATTACCAGGTTCTTGAATATTATTATCAACTCCTGCAACTCCTGCATTATTTGCTCCACCACCTTTTGAACTTGAAATATTTTCAATTACATGCTGAGATCGAATAGTTCCTTCGGGATCATATATTTCTTCTTCAATATTTTTTTTAACAAAATCTAAAGAAACACTAACTCTTGCAATAATTCTTCCAACTCCAACAAAAGGTTCTAATAAAGCAATAATCTTTTTTTGATAATCTTTTTCAAGTTTATCTTTATATTTATTTTGAAGAACTGATTTTTGATTATCCGCATCATCAGATGTTTTTTCTAATAAAGAACCATCTTGATCAATTAATTGAATATTTTCTTGTTTTAAATTTGGAACAGCAGATGCAATAAAATTTTTAATACCTGCAATTTGTTTTTGAGTTAAAAAAACACCTTCTCTTAATGATAACATTGCAGATGCTTTAGTTTCTGTTTTTCTTTCAGTAAAAATTGTATCTTTTGGAATTGCAATCTTTACACTTGCTCTCAATACTCCAGATAATGACTCTAAAGATCTTGATAATTCACCTTCTAATGCTCTTAAATATTTAACTTTATTCTCAAAATTTGTAGTACCTAATGATGATTTTTCGAAAATTTCCCAACCAACATGTTTAGATGTAGAAGCTTCACTTGTAACTAATTTAATCTTTGCAATATTAATAAACTCTTTTGATGTTTTTAAAGTAAGATTATTACCTGAACCTATAACAGAAAATTGAATTCCAGCATTTTGAAGTTCATCACTTGCAAGCATTACTTGTGATTTAGTTAAATTTGAGGCTATTGTATAATTTAATTTTTTATCTTCAGCTTTTATATTTGAATAAATAAGTAAACCAATCAATAATACAAATAACAAAGAGAATCCACCAATGATTACTGCTCTTTGTGCTGAATTAAGATTATTTACAAATTTTAAAAGTTGATCCATATAATAATTATCCTATTAATTTTTAGCAGATGAATCAATAATTGATTTAAAAAATAATGAATCTTTTTTAATTGAAGATTGAATAGCATCAAATATCATTTTATTTTTTGACATTTCACCCATTTGAGTATCTAAATTAACATTATTTCCATCATTTTGTTCTTCTAAACCTTTTATTTCAACAACTTTTGTTTTAGAATAATCATTCCCTGTATTAGCCATAGAAAGATGTCCTAAATTAGTTTTATTCATTTCAAGCATAGTGTTTTTAGATTTATTTAATTCATTTTCAAATACTAGTTCTTTTGTTTTATAGTTTGGTGTATTAATATTTGAAATATTACTAGATATCACTTTTTGACGTTCACCTCTATAATTAAGGTTATTAAAAAGAGTTGCTGTTACTTCACTTGCATTCATTATCTAGTATTATTCCCAATTTTGTCAATTATTTTTCCATTTAACTCATCAATTGAAGTCATAGCTTTTTGAGATTGTTCAAATCTTCTATGCGCATCAATTAAATGAACCATAGTTGTTACTGAATTTACATTTGATTTTTCAAGAGCCCCTGAAATAATTAATCCATTATTATTATCAAAAGGTGCAACTTCATCTTCATTTTTAGCTTTATAATTATTATCACCAATTTTTTGTAAATTTGAATAATCAATTTGAACAACACCCAATTGTGTAGAAACATCAGTATCAGTCACAATTGGTTCATTATCATTATTTAGTACAGGATTTCCATTTGAATCAACAAGTAGATTATCCATTGTTTTAAATGCCCCATCTCTTGTATAAACAATATCACCATTCTTATTTTGTACTTTAAAAAAAGTATCTGGTTGCTCTAGTGCAAAGTCTAATGTATTTCCAGTTGAAACAACAGCTCCAACTTCACCATGAATGAACTTTGAATCAATCTTTGGTATATTATTTGTAATTGTATTGATTTTTGAAGGTGTAAAACCTTCATCTTTTGCCCTATCTAGATAGTGATTAAATGTTGTTTCAGTTAAACCTTCTTGCTTAAATCCATGAGTATTAACATTTGCTAAGTTATTACTAATTTGATCTAATCTATTTAATTGATTTACCATTGATGCAGCAAGTGGGTACATACCTTGATTCATAAAATATCCTTACTTTGCAAATTCTGCAATTAGTTTATCTAAATCATCACCAATTAAATCATCATTATCATCACCATGAATATGCTTAGCTACTACAATTTCAGTAGTAGCTGCATCATCTTCAAATAAATTATTTAGATATGATGATAATCTTCGTATAACAGACATTACTCTTTCAATTTTTTGTCTATTAATATCA
>NZ_JBGUES010000041.1:0-15443 GCF_041821165.1 Poseidonibacter sp.
TACCTATTCCGCCACACTCGCACATATCCATCAATTTTAAGAATAAGTCTTCTTAAATTGGACGGGAATTATAATAGATTTTATTTTATTTGTCAATAGTTTTTTCAAGAAATATTAAAAATTTATAAAATTTACCTATTTTAATAAAAAATGAAAATCAATAAATGTATAATGACCTCATAAAATACGTATATATTTAAAGGATGAGAAATTGAGAAGTGATGAAGTAAAAAAAGGATTTGATAGAACACCGCATAGATCATTATTAAGAGCTACGGGATTAAAAGATGAAGATTTTGATAAACCATTTATTGGAGTTGCAAACTCTTTTATTGAGTTAATTCCAGGGCATTTCTTTTTAGATAAAGTATCTGCAATTATTAAAGATGAAATTAGAAAATGTGGTTGTGTACCATTTGAGTTTAATACTATTGGTGTTGATGATGGTATTGCTATGGGTCATGATGGTATGTTATTTTCATTACCTTCAAGAGAATTAATTGCAAACTCAATTGAAACTGTAATGAATGCACATAAATTAGATGCAATGATTGCAATTCCAAACTGTGATAAAATTGTTCCAGGTATGATTATGGGTGCATTAAGAGTTAATGTTCCAACTGTATTTGTATCAGGTGGACCAATGGAAAAAGGTTACAAAAAAGATGGTACTCCTATTGATTTAGCAACTGCTTTTGAAGCTGTTGGAAAACATGAAGCTGGAGAAATGTCTGATGAAGAGTTAAAAGATATCGAATGTAACGCTTGTCCAAGTGGTGGTTCATGTTCAGGAATGTTTACAGCAAACTCAATGAATACACTAATGGAAGCTATGGGAATTGCATTACCAGGAAATGGAACTATTTTAGCTTTAACTCCCCAAAGAGAAGTATTATACAGACAAGCAGCAAGAAGAATTTGTGAAATTGCACTTGATGAACAATCAAGAGAAAAATATAAATTAACAAATATCTTAAATGAAAATGCAGTTAGAAATGCGTTTGCAGTAGATATGGCAATGGGTGGTTCTTCAAACACTGTATTACATATGTTAGCAATTGCAAAAGAAGCTGGTGTTAATTTTGAATTAAAAGATATTAATAGTATTTCTAAAAGAGTATCTCATATTGCAAAAATTTCTCCATCATTATCAACTGTTCATATGGAAGATATTAACAAAGCTGGTGGTGTTAATGCTGTTATGAAAGAGATGACAAAAAGAGGTGATGATATCTTATTAGACAACCTTACAATTACTGGTGAAACTATTTTAGAGAAAATCGCTGATGCTTATATTAAAGATACAAATATTATTCACACTATTGATAATCCATATTCAAAAGTTGGTGGATTAGCAATACTTTATGGTAACTTGGCAGAAGAAGGTGCAGTTATTAAAACAGCTGGAATTACAGGTGCTAGAGTTTTAACTGGAAAAGCTGTATGTTTTGATGGTCAAGCTGAAGCAATTGCTGGAATTCTTGGTAAAAAAGTAACTCATGGTGATGTTGTTGTTATTAGATATGAAGGTCCAAAAGGTGGTCCTGGTATGCAAGAAATGTTAGCTCCTACATCTTTAATCATGGGTATGGGTATGGGTGATACTGTTGCTTTAATTACAGATGGTAGATTCTCAGGTGCTACAAGAGGTGCTTCAATTGGTCACGTTTCTCCTGAAGCTGCTGAGGGTGGATTAATTGGATTATTAGAAGATGGTGATGAAATTCATATCGACGTTGATAATTATATCCTTCAAGCAAATCTTTCTGATGAAGTAATTGCCCAAAGAAAAGCTAAATTTGTTCCACTAAAAAAACCACTTAAATCAAGATGGTTAGGACAATACAGATCGCTAGTAACAAATGCAAGTAATGGTGCTATCTTAAAATCTGACATGTAAAACCAAAATCAAATAAATGGCGAAAGTTCGATACCTTCGCCTTTATTAACCATGTATTAACTATTGATTGGAAAATAGTTTACATTTTTCCTTTACAATAGTTTTATCAAAAAATTCAAAGGATATAGTGTGAAGAAAAAACTTTTACTTGCATCAACTCTTATAGCTAGTCAGTTATTCGCTGATTCTATAAATTTCAATATGGTAGAAAAGAATCCAACAAGAATTTCACCAAATACTAATAATCAAATTTTATCTTTTAATAACAGCATAAAAGACTCTATGCATTCAATTGTAAATATTTCAGCAAAAAGACACGTAAGTGCATCAATGGACAATCTTCCTCTTCAAATGTTTAATGATCCATTTTTCAAAAGATTTTTTGGAGATCAATTTGGAAATCAATTTAAACAAAATAGAATTCAAAGATCACTTGGTTCTGGGGTAATTGTTTCAAAAAATGGATATATCGTAACTAATAGCCATGTTATTGAAAATGCAGAAGAAATTACTGTAACAATTGGAAATGACACAACTGAATATACAGGAAAACTAATTGGTAAAGATTCAGATAGTGATATTGCTGTAATAAAAATTGAAGCAGATGACTTAGAACCTATTAAATTTGGGGAATCTTCTTCTTTAAAAATTGGTGATGTAATATTTGCTATGGGAAATCCTTTTGGAATTGGAAGTAGTGTAACTCAAGGAATTATTTCAGCATTAAATAAAAATAAAGTTGGAATAAATAGATATGAAAACTATATTCAAACTGATGCTTCAATCAACCCTGGAAATTCAGGTGGTGCTTTAGTTGATTCAAGAGGTGCTTTAATTGGTATAAATACAGCTATTATTTCTAAAAGTGGTGGAAATAATGGTATTGGATTTGCTATTCCTGTTGCAATGGTTAAAGATGTTGTAACAAAATTAGTTGCTGATGGAAAAGTTGTTAGAGGTTATTTAGGTGTTGTTATTAGTGACTTAGATAATGAATTATCAAAAGTATATAATCACAAAAGTGGTGCTTTAGTTCTTGATGTTTCGCAAGATACACCTGCTTTTAAATATGGTCTTAAAAGAGGCGATTTAATTTATGCAATTAATGGTAAAAAAATTAAAGATAGAGCTGCATTACAAAATGTTGTAGCATCATTTAAACCAAATCAAAAAGTAAAACTTGAAGTTGAAAGAGATAAGAAGAATATTGAATTAAATATTGTTTTAGGAAATAGAAATACTTTAGCACAAATAGAATCAAATAATGGAAGAATTCTTGGTGGTTTAAGAGTTGCAAATATTGATCCTAATATGCAAAAACAATTTAGATTAGCTCATGATTCAAAAGGTATTTTAATTACTGATGTTGAACCAAAAAGTAAAGCAGAAAAAGTTGGTTTCCAAGCAGGAGATATTCTTTTACAAATAGAAGATGTTGAAATAAGAAACTATGCTACAATCGAATCTGCACTTAAAAAGTATAAAAACACTCATAAAAGAGTATACGTAAATAGATATGGTCAAACTATTCTATTAGTAATTAAATAAAAGGATTTCCCATCATACAAGTATTAATGATAGAAGATGATTTAGAGTTAGCTCAAATCATAACAGAATATTTAGCATCATTTGATATTGAAGTTACAAATACAGATAGCCCTTATAATGGGCTATCAATGTTAAATATTAATAAAGAGTTTAAACTACTTATTTTAGATTTAACACTTCCTGAGATTGATGGATTAGAGCTTATTCCAAAAATTAGAGAAAAATCTAATATACCAATTATTATAAGTTCAGCAAGAGATGATATTTTAGATAAAGTAATGGGCTTAGAGCGAGGTGCTGATGATTATCTTCCAAAACCTTATAATCCAAGAGAATTACAAGCAAGAATTAAAACAATTCTAAAAAGAGTTGAAACTCCTCTTGATATTAAAAAAGAAGAAGAAACTTCTGCTTTTAGAATTATAGAATCTGATATGCAAATATTTTTCAAAAATGAAGCTTTAGTTCTAACACTTGCTGAATACGATATTTTAAAGTTATTAATACAAAGAAATAGAGGTGTTGTTGCAAGAGAAGATTTTATATATACAAGTGATCATATTGAAGATGATTCATCACTTAAAAATATAGATGTAATTATTTCAAGAATTAGAACAAAATTATCAAAAATTGATTCAACAAAAACTTATATTAAATCAGTAAGAGGTATTGGATATCAGTTAATATGACAAAAAATATCTCTATTTCTGCTTTTATTAATATTATATTTTCTTTAGCATTTGTAGCTATTGTTATTACATTTTCTTTGTTTATTAGTTTTGATAAACAAAAACATGAGATTAATTTACAGAATAGATATGAGCTTATTGCTGAAAACTTTTTAAGCACTTTCCAAAATCGACCAACTGATGATATATTAATTAAACTATTTAAAAAATTCCAAGTAGAACCTGTACGAGAAAGAGAAGAGAAACTTGATATTATAAAAAAAGCTCAAGAACTTACAATTACTCAAAATTATTTAGGTACTTATAGAGTTTATAAAAACAATGAAGAGTACTATATTTACGTACAACAATATGGTTATAACCTTATGTTAAAAGATGTAAGAAATCATAACTATAGTATGGTTATTATTATATCTGCATTTATTTTATCACTTATTACTTTTCTATTTTTATATATCACTTTAAAAAGAAAACTATTGCCTTTAAAACTTTTAAATAAGCAAATTATAGAGTTTTCAAATGGAAATAAAGATATTAAAGTAAAAGCTGTAAGTAATGATGAAATAGGAACTATTGCAAAAAGTTTTAATGAAGCTTTATCGATTATAAGTAATCAAACTAAATCAAAAGAGCTGTTTATGCGAAATATGATGCATGAACTAAAAACGCCTATTACAAAAGCAATGTTTATAGCAGAAACACTTGATAATGAAAAAACAAGAGAAAAGTTACAAACAGCATTTAAAAGAATGGATAATATTATCAAAGAGTTAGCAACAGTTGAAAAACTAACTTCAAATAATAATATGATTTACAAAGAAGATACATCATTTTTTAATATTTATAATACAACTTTAGAATTAATGATGGTAAACCCTGAAAATATTGTTTCTAAGATTAAAAGCTTTAATTTTTGTGTTGATAAATATATGTTCTCAATTGCACTTAAAAACTTAATAGATAATGCAATAAAATTCTCTCCAAATAAAAAAGCTGTAATTATTGCAAATGAAAAAGAAATATCGATTAGTTCATTAGGAAATCAACTTAAACATAATTTAGAATACTACACAGAAGCATTTTGTCAAGAAGAAAAAAGAAGTGATGGATTTGGATTAGGACTTTATATAGTTAAAACAATTGTAACTTTACATGGTTATGAATTAATTTACAAATACGAAGATGATAAAAATCACTTTATAATCAAGATGTAAGGCTTATGACCTTACATCTTTCATTACTTCAAACCAATTTCTATTGAAATTCTTTTTTATATATTTAGCTCTGTGAGGTACTATACAGCCTGAACAGTTTTGGTGAATATAATCTTCTCCAACATATTGTGAACCATCTCTTGACTTGATATTACAAACAGAAAATAGTGTTTTTCCATCTTGTTTTTCAAACCCTTCCATTTTAAATCTAAAGTTTGGACAAGCACATAAATAACAGTTTAAATCTTCCATATCATGACATTTTTTATTGTCTTTATATAATGGACAAAAATCTGGTTCATTTTTTACCATATTTTCAAATTTAAAATATTCTATTACTTCATCTGTTGTTTTATCTTCTAATTTTTTCATTACATTTGCATGAAGTTTACCCTGTTGAATAAACCACTCTTCATAAGTCATCATTTTTCTCCTAATCTTGTTCAATAATTGTAAATATTTTTAAAACCATACTTTAACTAAAGTGTGATTAAAACATCTGACTTGAGTTTCATTTACTATTCATTTATCTCTTATTAGTATAATTATGAAAATTAATAAGGTAAAAATATGATTGAAACTCTTTTAACAGCACAACCAATGATTCCAACATATTCAGGTCCAAGTAGAAGTTCACCTTCTCTTTCAAATGAAGATCAAGAAACAATTTCTTCAATATTAGAAAACTATGACCCAAATAATTTATCACCAAATGATGCTTCAAATATTATACAAGGTTTTCAAGAAGCAGGAATTGCTCCATCAAGAGAATTTGGTACTCAATTAGAAGCTTTAGGATTTGATCCTCAAGAACTTATAAATCTAGTAGGTTCTAAACGTGATCATAATAATATGCCACCTCCTCCAAGTAAAGAAGAAGAGGAATCAGTTTCTGAGCTATTAGATATATTACTTAATCCAAAAGATAAAAAAGAAAAAACTTCATCTGCTGCTTTTGAAAATTTGTTAGATTATACAAGTAGAATTTTAAACTTAAAAGAATCATCAAAAACAGAAGTTATGGATATGTTAGATAAGTATTCAAGTGCTGATAATCCATATACAAAAGAGCAAACTAATAGCCTAATAAAGAATGCACTAGAACAAACTTTAAATGATTCAAGCAATTATAAAAGCGTATCTTTTTATGCTTAATTAATAAAAATTCTATTCCTATTTACTTTCATTTACTTTGAGTTTAAATTCTATTTAAAAGACAATAGTATAATTTTTCAAATAACCAAAAGGTAAAGAATATGATAGGAAGTATCTCAAGTTCATCATCTATGATGGCTATGCCAAGTGCTAGTTCTAATAGACAATCATCTCAATTATCAGACTCACAAAAAGAAACAATTTCTTCTGTATTATCTCAATATGATGCAGATTCATTATCAGCTAGTGATGCAAGTGATATTGTAGCTAGTTTTAAAGATGCAGGAATCACACCAACAAAAGAACTAGCCCAAGAGTTAGATGCTTTAGGATTTGATGCACAAGAGATTGGAGACTTAGCAGGTGCAAAACCTCAAGGAGGAATGCCTCCACCACCTCCTCCACCAAGTGATGAGGAAGAAAACTCTTTATCAGAATTACTCCAAAGTTTATTAGAAACAGAAGATGAAGAAAATGAAGATTTAGAAAATACTCAATCATTTGAAGAATTAATGGATTATACAAGTAAGATTTTGAGTTTAAATGATTCATCTAAAACTGAAATATTAAGTTTATTAGAAAAATATTCAAGTGAAGAGAATCCATATAATAAAGAGCAAACAAGTAATCTAATAAAAAATAGTTTAAAAGAGACATTAAATGATTCAAATAACTATAAACATGTATCTTTTTATGCCTAATTTTTAAATTTTTTATGGTAGATTATCTAATGACAAACATACTTATGATTGAAGATGACCCTGATTTTTCTATTTTTTTAGGTGAATATTTAGAACGATATAATATTAAAATCACTAATTTTGAAGACCCTTTTTTAGGACTTAGTGCAAATATTTCATCTTATGATTTACTTATTCTTGATCTTACACTTCCAGGAATGGATGGGTTAGAAGTTTGTAAAGAAGTTGCAGATAATTATGATATCCCTATTATAATATCAAGTGCTAGAAGTGATGTAACTGATAAAATAATGGGACTTCAAATTGGAGCTGATTATTATCTTCCAAAGCCTTATGACCCAAAAGAAATGTATGCAGTAATTCAAAGTCTACTAAGACGTAAAAAGAAATCTAATAAATTACAAGAGCAAAGAGATAGTATTTTTGATTTTGATAAAAGAACAAATAGTATTTATTTTAACAAAGAACAATTAGCACTAACACAAGCTGAATATGAAGTTCTTATATGCTTACTTGAAAATAAAAATGCGATTGTTTCAAGAGAACAAATTGTAAATAATTCTGAAAGTTTAAGTGATAGTTATAGTAAAAGCCTAGATGTTATTATAGGAAGACTTAGAACTAAGCTAAATGATAATTCAAAGAATCCTAAATATTTACACTCAATTAGAGGTTTAGGATATAAAATCTCACAATGAATTTAAACTCACTTATTACAAAAATCACACTTATATTTTTATTTACAATATCTTTATTTATTGCAGTTTCTATTTTTTATATTAAATATGAAAAAGAAAATTACTTCTTGCAAGTTAGTAATTATCATGAAAAAATATCCAACTATATTCATCAAAATAGACTTCCTCCATCTTCTTTAACTGCTTATGTTGAAGAGCTAAATTTTGAACAAGAGTTTGATGTTAGGAATATTTTAGATAATGGGAATGTTGTATTTTCTAAAAGAGGACTTGAAACTATTGAATTTGAAAATAGTTTTTATTTGCACATATTAACACCAAGATTTAGGATATTATTTAAAGATTTAGGTATTTATGAAACCAACAATTATGCTTATGTGTTTTTTTCCTTAGCCCTTATTTTATTGTTTATTATATATTTTTGGCTTATTAAAAGTATTAAACCCCTAGTAACATTAAAAGAAGAGATAAATAAATTTTCAAATGGAAATATGAATATAGATTGTAAAAGTGATAAAAAAGATGAAATTGCAGAAGTAGCAAATGAATTTGATAATGCAGTAAAACAAATCTCACTTTTATTAAATTCTAGACAACTATTTTTACGAACAATTATGCATGAATTAAAAACCCCTATTGCCAAAGGACGAATTGTTAGTGAACTAATTGATGATGATAAACAAAAAAATAGAATGATTACTATTTTTGAAAGATTAGAGTTTCAAATAAATGACTTTTCAAGAATAGAACAAATTGTCTCTAAAAATTATAATATCGTAAAATACCCTTGTAAAATAAACACTCTTATAGCTAATTCTATTAATATGCTAATGATTGAAAAAAGTGATGAAAAGATATTTATCAAAAATATCTCTACAAAAAATATAAATGTAGATAAAGATTTATTTTCAATGGCTGTAAAAAATTTAATTGATAATGCTTTAAAATACTCTTACAATAATAAGGTTCTAATAAAAGAAGAGAATGGCAAACTTTTATTTATTTCTGAAGGTAAAGCTTTAGAAAAAAGTATAGAAGAGTATTTTAAACCATTCCATAATGATACAAAATCAAAAAATCATGGAATGGGATTAGGTCTTTATATTGTTTTTGAGATACTTAAAATACATGATATGTATTTAGAATATGAATACAATGAAAATGAAAATATTTTTAAAATAGTAATGTCAAAATAACCAATAAAACAATAAGAAAAATATCTAAGTTTTTCTTTAGTGATATTGATTTTACAACATCACTATTTTCTATATTAATTCTTCCATCACCAAAATATGGTTTATTTTTTAACTTTCCAAAATACAAAGTTGGACCACCAAGTCTTACTCCTAAACATAAAGCCATTGAAGATATTGGCAATCCAGCATTTGGGCTTTCATGTTTTTTTCCATAAGCATTAAACTCACTAAGTGCCTTTTTACTTGCAAATAAGATAGCAATTAAAACAGCTGTAATTCTTGCAGGTATATAATTTACAATATCATCTAAAATTGCACTTACTTTTCCAAAGTTTTCATACTTTTCATTTCTATAGCCAACCATTGAGTCTAAAGTATTTATTGCCTTATAAACATAAGCTCCAACAATTCCAAAACATACTAAATAAAATAAAGGAGCAATAACTCCATCACTTAAGTTTTCAGCATAAGTTTCAACTGCTGCTTTGTTTACATCACTGTTTGACATAGAACTTGTATCTCTGCTAACAAGCATTGCTATTTTTTCTCTTTTTTCTTCTAAGCTACCTGATGTAATCACATCTTTTACACTATCAAATAACATCTTACTAGCAAGAGTAAAAGAAGCCAAAAAACCTTGAACTAAAACACTATCAATTAAACTAAGAAGTGAAGTAATTGTATATACAATAAATACAAGTGAAACAGTTAGTATTCCACCTTGAACTACAGAATCAGCATAAAACTTTTTTTGAAACCAAGAGATATAATTTCCCATTAAAATAATAGGATGTTTTATAAACTTTACACCATCAAACTCTCCAAAAACATTATCAATAAGATATGCAATTAAAGCAACACTATAAAACATTATCAACTATCCTTTGAACATCTAATCTACTTCTCATCGTATCTACAAAAGTATCTACTGAGTTTTTTTTGTACTCTTCAAAGTTGTAACCAATGTAGTTTTTATTTATTGATTTAAAATATTCATTTCTAAACTTATCATTATCAAAAATACCATGAACAAATGTACCTTTGAATTTGTCATCTTCGTAAGATAAAGGATATTTATCACAAACTCCATGATGAATTTCAAAGCCTTCAATTTTACAATCAAATAATTCATAAGTTTGCTTTTTTAGTATTTTTTCTTTTTCAAATATTATATTTGATGGTATTTTTGCAAAACCTTCTTCTATTAAAGCTTCGTTATTTTCAAGTGCATATTTATCATTTAGAGTTTCAAACATCATTTCATATCCACCACAAATGCAACAAATATCTTTTTTGAAGTTTTTAATTTGCTCAAATAATCCTGTATCTTTTAGCCATTTTAAATCTTTGATTACAAGTTTTGAACCAGGAAGAATTACTAAATCAAACTTATCTAATGAAATATTATAATCAACAAACTCAACAAATACCTCATCATCAGCAATCAAAGGTTCAATATCATTATAATTACTCATATACGGATATGAAATAACTGCAATATCAAGCTTTTTATTTCTTGGATGTTGTACAAAGTTTTTCAAAGATGCTGAATCTTCAAATCCTAAGTTAAATGGAATATATGGCAATACTCCTAAAACTGGTATTTTAAAATCCTCTTCAATAATTCTAACACCCTCATCAAAAAGTGTTAAATCACCTCTAAACTTATTCACTATTACACCAATGATATTATTACGAAGTTTTTCTGGTAGTAAATGATACACACCATAAATAGAGGCAAATACTCCACCTTTTTCAATATCAGCAACTAATATAATCTTTGTATCGTATTCGTTCGCTATAAAAATATTTGATAAGTCTTTATCCATTAGATTTAACTCAACAGGACTTCCTGCACCTTCATTTACAACTATGTCATACTTATCATCTAAATACTCATAACATCTTTTTACAGCAGGTTTTAATAAATCTAAATCTCTATAATATTCTCTTACATCTTTGTTTGTAACAACCTGCCCTTCTACTATAAGTGAAGCAGAACTTCCCCTACCTGATTTTAAAAGTACTGGGTTTAAATGATATGATGTTTCAACTCCTAATACTTCTGATTGAAAGTACTGAGCAATTGCTATTTCACTTCCATCATCACAAACATGAGAATTGTTTGATACATTTTGTGCTTTAAAAGGAGCTACACTATAACCTAAGTCTTGTAATATTTTTGCTATTACAAAAGTAATAGTCGATTTTCCAGCATCACTACTTGTGCCTAGGATTGATATGTTATTCATTTTCATCTTTTTCCAATAGTTTTAGTACTTTTTTATAATTATCATCATCTGCATAAAAGTATTCTTCTAATAATGGTTTTAGTTTATACTCTTTTATAAATTCTAAATCTTCATCATTATTAATTTTCATAAAATAACTATGCCCTAACTTATAATCATCACCTATTTTTTCTTCAATAAACTTATTTAGAGTATGCATTAATACTTTAGCATCAGAATTTATTACTAAATCTTCATTTGGTTTCATTTTTAAAAAAGTAAATCTTCTTCTAAGTGCTATATCAATAGTTGCAATTGACTTATCAGTACTATTCATTGTTGCTATAATAAATAGGTTTGATGGTATTTTAAATTTTTCTTTTGAATAAGGAAGAGTTACTTCATATTCATCTCTTTTATCTTCTTCTATTAGAGTGATAAGTTCTCCAAATATTTTAGAAATATTTCCTCTATTTATTTCATCTATTACTATGTAGAAGTTTTCTTCTTTTTCTTCAACTAACTTCTGATTATTCTCAATAATTTTTTGAATTATCTTTCCAAAAGGATAATATAATCCACCAAGCGAAATAGTATCTTTTTTTACATCTAAAGATTTAATATCAGAAGGTTTATTAACAATATTATTTATGATACCTTCAACAACTTTTTCTAAGTCATTCTTTTTCACATACTGTGAATCTTTAGCATTTTTAGACTGAACTCTTATTGTTTTCTCTTTAAATTCATGAATTTCAATTTCAATATTAGACACACTATAAATTTTATCTAACTCGTTTTCTATATACTTACTTCTAAATATTTCAAATGCTTCATCAAAAGATATATATTTATGTTTTACTTCTTTTATTTGGTTTCTGGCTTTATCACATATAAGTTTAAAAATACCATCTTCTAATTCTATATTTCCATCTTCATTTGGTCTAAAACCTTCTATAAAATCTTCATAAGAATAACTTTGATGAAAAGTGACAAACTGTATTCTTTTTTCATTGTTGATAATGTTAAACACATCATTAAATTCATCTGTCGTATTTTCATTTGTTTTAATTGATTTAAAAATATCTTGTTCACTATTTCCATTTTCTATCATTGATATAAGTTTTTTATAATTATGTGTTTTTCCTACTCCTGGTGCACCATATAACATTATATTTTTACTTTTGAACCTTCTATTATTATCAGTCATTAGTTTATTGTTATCTTTTTTTAATAAATTATTATTCTCTAATAAGATTGATAAATTCATACCTTTATTAATCTCTGCATAATATGATTCTTTTCCAGTAGCTTCTTTTGCAATATTTTTTAATTTTTTATTTTTTAATTCATCTTTATATTGAATTCCAAATAAATGTATTGTAGAAACTTGTTTTTTATCAGCAGCATTTAAATACATGTCTTTTAATTTTAAGATTAATTCATCTTCTCTCATATTAATATCTCCAATTTTATTTTCATAGTTCTAATATATTCATCATATGTACAATTCTCACAGTTTAAATCTATAGTTTTAATTTTGAGGTTTACTTTATTTTCATTCTCACCTAAAATTAAATCTTCATCGTGTTCATTCTCGTACTTTGGATATAAGAGCATAGTATTTTTTATATTGTAGCTATTTGCATAAACATACATTTGAAACTTATCATCTCTTTTTATCTTATGTTCATAATCCAATTTTTTATATTTAGTATCAATTATCAAGTCATTTACAATAATATCAGGCTTTAATATCAAGTTTCCAAAAGTATCACAAGATTGAAGTTTTGTATTTGGTTCTATTTCTTTTATCATTTTACCAATAAACTTTTCAAATAAGATATTCATATCAAACAAAAAAGCAAAGGATTTTTTATCTTTTGAAAATAAAGGAATATATTTATTTAAAAGTAAAAGTACAAATTCATAGCTGTCTTTAAATCTTTGATTTAATCTATTAAAATGAATATTCAATTTATTGACATCAAAGTTCTTATCTTCTACCTCATCAAAAATCAACTCACATTGTTTTAAAAGTTTTTTATCATGGACACTTTTCATTAATATCTTTATGGCATATAAGAAAAATTGATTTATACTATTATTCATAGAAAACTCATCGTATTCACAATATATTTTATTTTTTGAAAAGTTATACTTTAAATTTTCATTTATTAAATATTTACCTCTTAGAATAGTTAAATTATCTTGTTCCGTTATATACTCTTTATAAATACCTTTTTTCAATTCTTTTAATAAATTTCGTGCAAACATTTGAATAAAAACTTCTATAAAATTATGCTTTTGATTTTGGCATGAAGCTAATTGTTCATTTTCAAGTTTTATATCATATGAATACATTAACATGTACATAAAAATATCTAGATTACTTTCATCTTTATTTGAAATTTTAGGAAGAATAAAATAGTCTTTGCTTCCAATATTTATAATTCCACAATATTGTTTTGATTTAACTTTTCCCCAATCTTCATTAAAATATTTATGTAAAGGGTCATTATCTTTTATATATTGAGATATTTCATTTGGTACTTCTTGATATTCATATAAATACATGTTACTTCTTATAAGAGTTTTCTCTTGATTTTACACTAACAACAAGTATTATTAGTTTGTCATCTTCTTTTTTATAAATGACTCTGTAAGTTCTAAGTTTTAGCCTATATAATTCATCTTCTAAACCTTGGAGTTTTTTAATTCTTCCAATTTTTAGAAGCTCTTGTTCATAAGCCCAGGAGAAGTTTTTTACAAATTCTTTTATATTGTCATTTAAAAACTTTTGATGAGCCTTGTCTATTCTTTTTAAATCTTTTAATGCACCATTTAAATAACTTAATTGATACATTTTTTTATATTCCTAACTCTTTTTCTAACTCTTCTGGTGTTAGTCTATAACTATTAGGGTCTTCTATTCTTTTCTTAGCTAATTTTATATCTTGATAATCCATATACATTTCAAGTGCTTCTGAAACTATGGCTGTTTTTTTCTTTCCCATCTCTTTAGACATTGCATCTAAATCTTCTAATAAATCTAAAGGTAAAGTAAATGTCGTTGGTTTTACTGTTTTATACATGATAAACTCCTTTTATATTGTTTATTATATTGTTTATTATATTTATTGTCAAGAATTTATTTTTTAGATTTATCATCAAAAATCATAAATATTTCTAATTCTTTTAGAAAATCGTTATCAAGTTTGTCATAACTTCTTTTCATTCTATTATATTTTTTAATTAGATTCTTTTCTTTTGCTTTACTCATACCTCTAATAAGATAATGATATCTAACTAATTGTTTTGTATATGATGATACTTTCCAATTTTTGATAATTTGATATGAAAGTTCTTCATGATTATGAAATGAATATTCATTTGTGATTTTATCTTCTTTATCTTGATAAGCAATAATTGGTTTACCTATATCATGAAGTAATCCTGCTACTATCATATTGTATCTTTTTGCTTTTACTACATGATATACTAATTTAAGAGTATGTCCAAGAACTCCATATTTATGCCATTTATTTTGTTTAATAAATAATGTGATAAAAAATTCTTTTCTAAATATTCTTTTGAGTTTCATTTTATAGTTCTATTCTAATTTTATAAATTAGTAAAAGTTAGTAAAACTCTTGCAATCATTCTTGCATCATCATACTTATATACTAAATGTGAAAAGTCTTTATTTATTGATACATAGTATTTTTCACCATTTATGATTTTTGCTTTTTTTATCCACATTTTATTGTCTTTACTTACTAAAAATATTTTTTCATCTTCATACTCTTGTTGAGATAAATCAGCAACTACCAATGCTTTATCATTAATCACAGGTTGCATAGATTGTCCATCTACTTTAGTTATAAACAGTGAAGATAAATTATATGGTTCTTTTAACAGATATTCTGAAAACTCTATTTGTTTTTTTTCTACTTTATTATTTATTATTTCATGATATTCAAGGCTAATTATTGACATTCTTATTCTTTATTTTTTGACTTAATTATACTATATAGATATAAATTCTTCGTTTAGTCATAAATGTTTATACTTTGTATTCGAAACAATATTATTTTATTATTTATAATAT
>NZ_JBGUES010000042.1:0-15437 GCF_041821165.1 Poseidonibacter sp.
GTACTTTCTCGTTTTTGCGAGCATAGAGTTTTACTCTTCGGTATCAATTGATACCTATTCATTTTTTAACTTATTTAGTGCTAATTTTTTGAATTGCTTCAATAGTTTTAATATTACTATTAACTCTTTTCTTCATATTATACTTTTTTATATGTTTCGTTAAAATCTTAAGATATTTCTTATGATTTCTAGAACCTTTTTCAAAAGTAGATAACTTCTTTTGGATCTTTAAAATATCTTCTGGTATCGAATTGTTAATATCCATTTTAATTCCCTCTAGTTAAGTTATACTGCAATTATTACACACCAATTCTTAAAATTAGATTAAATTTAAAACAGATATAAAAAAAGGCCTGAAATTTAATCCAGACCTTTTATGAACTAAAGTTAAATAAAATTATTATTGTAATAATCTCATAACATTTTGTTGAACATTATTAGCTTGACTCATAGCGTAAGTTCCAGCTTGAGCAATAATATTTTGTTTACTAAAGTTAGCACTCTCTTGTGCATAATCAACATCTCTAATAATTGATTCTGCAGCTTTAATATTAGTTTGTTGAGTATTTAAGTTTCTAACAGCTGATTCTAATTGATTTTGAGTAGACCCGAAGTCAGCTCTCCAACCATTTAATCTATCAAGAGCATCATCAATTTCAACCATTTGAAGTCTTGCATTTGCAGCTGTAATACCAAGTCCAGCAGCACTTGTAACACCAGCACTTACTAAACCATCAAGAGGAGCTAAACTAAGACCTGTTGAGTTTGCTTGAACTGTTGCACCAGTAGAAATAGTATTAGCAGCTTTATCACCCATTTGGAATGTTTGAGCATCTGCTACAGTTGTATCTGCCGCACCTTTTTGTAAAAGTGAAATACCATTATAGTTTGTTTGTGAAGCAATATTATCTAATTGATCAATTAATTTAGCGATATCTTTAGAAATTGCTTTTCTACCTTCTGTAGAAGTAGTAGCAGTTGCTGCTTGAATTAATTTAGTTTTAACGATATCTAAAATATTAGATTGTTCAGACATAGCTTTATCAGCAATTTGCGTTAATGCAATTGCAGAATTACCATTTGAAACTGCTTGACCAGTTGAATTAGCTTGAGTTCTTAGTTTATCAGCAATTGATAATCCAGATGCATCATCACTTGCTTTATTAATTCTAAGACCTGAACTTAATTTTTCTAGCGAACTGTTTAACGTTTTATTTGTATTTGAGTTTGCTTCTTGTGCTGCTAGTGCAGCAACATTTGTATTAATTCTCATGTTTGACCTTTCCTAATCTTCTCATTTACTGTTTGCGTACGCGTATATATACATGATTTTATCTAAGCTAATATTAAACTTTGTTTAAAATAACGCCTGTTTCAATATGGTTTGTATATGCAAATTGATCAAAAAGAGCAAAGTTAGTTATTTTATGAGTCTTAGTAAGCTCTTCTAAATCTCTATGTAAAGTTTCAGGATTACATGAAATATAGATAATTTGATTATACCCTTTAACTAGTTCTCTGGTTGTATCATCAAGCCCTGCACGTGGTGGATCTACGAATATCGAATCAAAATTATAATCTTTTAAACTAAGTCCTTCAAGTCTTTTAAATGATCTTTTTTCTTCTAAAGCTTCAACAAATTCTTCTGCACTCATTCTTACAAAACTTATTTTATTATTACTATTTAGCTCACAATTTATTTTTGCAGATTTTATTGATGTTTTTGAAATTTCTGTTGCTAAAACTTTATTAAATTTTGAAGACAAAGGAATTGTAAAGTTTCCACCACCACAGTATAATTCACAAAGATCATTTGAAGAGTCTTGAATATTATTTAAAACCCATTCAATCATTTGAATATTTACTTTTGTATTTGGTTGTGTAAATCCACCTTCTTGATATTGGAATTTATAGTCTATATTATTAATTTTAAGCTCTTCACTAATTGTATCTTTTGATAAGATAACTTTTTGTTTTCTAGATCTTCCTATAATGCTAATATTTAATGATTTTTCTATCTCTTTTGCTAGAATTTCCCAGTTTTCATCAAGTTTTTTATGATAAATTAGTGTTACAAGGATATCTTTTGTTGTAGAACTTAAAAACTCTATTGAGAATATTTTATGCGATAAAATAGTGTTTTTTTCTAACTCTATTATTAGTTTTGGCATAATATTTGCAATATCTAAACTTACTATTTGACATGAATCTATTTCTAAAATTTCTTTATTAAAATCATTCATTGCATATGATAATTTTGGTTTATCTTCATTATCAAAGTTTTTCCAAATTCTAAATTCAGCTCTGTTTCTGAAATTTTTATCATTACTTCTGATTATATCAAACTCTAAATCTGTAAAATTAGAGAATCTTTGTTTTTCTCTTTGAACTTTAAAGTCTAATTGCCCTTCATAACCAACATCATGTATTGTACATGAACCACATTTTCCAAAATATTCACAATTCATCTATATATCCTCTTGTATTTAAACTTGTATTATATTCAATTGATTATAATACGCCCATGAAAGAAAATTGGCAACAACAACTACACACACTATTAAATTGTGATTTAAAATCTTTATATCCATTAGCTAGAAGTTTAAATAGAAAACTTGAATTTTACGTAGGACCAACAAATTCAGGTAAAACATATAATGCAATGAATAAATTAAAAGAAGCAAATTCTGGACTTTATTTAGCACCATTAAGATTATTAGCATTAGAAGGCTATGAAGATTTAAAAAAAGATAATATTGAAGTATCTTTAATTACAGGTGAAGAACAAATATTTGATGAAAGTGCATCTCATGTATGCTCAACTATAGAAATGATTGATTATGATCTTGATGTTGATGTAGCAGTTATAGATGAAATTCAAATGCTTGATGATGTTGATAGAGGTTGGGCTTGGGTAAATGCAATAATTGGTTGCCCTGCAAAACGAATTATTATGACAGGTTCTGTTAATGCACTTGATGCAATTAAAAAAATAGCAGAATATTTAGAAGAAGAATTAACAGTTGTAAAGCATCAAAGAAAAACACCTTTAGAAGTTTTAGAAAAATATACATCATTAGATAATTTACATGATGGAACTGCATTAATTGCTTTTTCAAGAGCAGATGTTTTAAGATTAAAACAAAAACTTTCTAAAAAATATAAAGTATCAGTAATTTATGGTAATTTATCTCCAGAAGTAAGACGTGATGAAGCTAGAAAATTTAGAGAAAAAGAGACTCAAATTTTAGTTGCAACAGATGCAATTTCAATGGGATTAAATCTACCAATAAAAACAATACTTTTTACAAATGATACAAAATTTGATGGAGTTTCAAAAAGAAAAATAAATGTAAATGAAATAGTTCAAATAGCTGGTCGTGCAGGAAGATATGGACATTTTGAAGCTGGATTTTTAGGTGCTACAAGAAGAGATATTTTAGCTCATATAACATCAGAATTTAAAAAACCAATTAAAACAATTAAACCACCTTTTAGAGTAAAAATTAATGCATCTCAATTAGATTCATTATCTTCACATATAAAAACAAACTCTTTAACAAAAGTATTAAAGTTTTTTGCAGAAAATATGTATTTTTCAGGGCCTTTTGTAGCAGCAAATATCTCTTCAATGATAACAGCTTCAAAAATAGTAGATAGCAAAATAAATTTAAAGTTTGAAGATAAGTATTTATTGGCACAAGCTCCAATAACAACAAAATCTCCAATAATTTTACAAGCTTATGAAGCTTATATTGCAGCTGTTATCAAAAGAAGAGTTTGTACATATAAACCTTCAATTACTTTACCTAAAAAAGCAATTACGCAAAGAGACCTTTTATTAGTTGAGGATGAAGTAAAAAAGATATCTTTATATCTTTGGCTTTCTTATAAATTTCCTGAAATTTTTCCTGACCATGATAAGGCATATAATTTAAGAAATACATTTAACTCTTTTATTGAAAGGTCATTAAAAGGTAAGTTAATTGAGATAAGTTCTCCTAAAAAAGATTTTAAATATAAAGATAGAAATAATTCTAAGAAAGATTTTAAAAAGCCTACTAGAAGAAAAGATAACAATATTGAAGAGAAAAAAACTACAAGTTTACGAAATCATAAAACTTATAACAAGAAACGATTAAATAAATAAATATAAATCAATTTTTAGTTAAAATAATACAAAATTGAACTAAAGTGTAAAAAGGGATTCATTTCATGTTAAAGATGTTTAAAGCTGATGACAATGAGATATTTAGAAAAGAATTATTAAAAGAAGAAATTAATACTGATAAAATACAAAAGTTAATTGATAAAGGTATTGATATTAATAAGCAAGATGAAAAAGGTAGAAGTATTATCTTTACATTGGTTGCAAGAAAAAAAATAGAATCCATTAGACTTTTATTAAATAATAATGTAAATATATATCTTGAAGACAACTACGGAAAAACTGTTTTAAATGATGCCATTACAAAATCTGATGGAATGATGATAAGATTTTTATTAGATAATACGGATTTTATAAATCATAAAAATTCAGTAAATAGAACAGTAATACAAGATATATCTCTTGAAGGTAACTTTAGAATTTTCCAAATTCTTATGAACTATAAACCAGATTTAAATTTAAAAGATGATTATGGTAAAACAGTTTTATTTGATGCTGTAAATGGTGGAAATGTAAATATTATAAGAGAAATTGCAAATAATATTGATGATATTAATATTGTTGATGAAAATGGCCAAACAGTACTTTTTGAAGCAGTGTTAAAAGATGATTTTGAAATCACTGAAGCATTGATTTTAAATGGAATTGATGTAGATTTACGAGATAACAAAGGTCAAAATGTACTTTTTAATACTGTGTTATTAGGTTTAAAAGGTATTAAAACACTTGAACTTTTAATTGAAAAAGATATTAATTTAGATCAAAAAGACAATAACAATAGAACAATTCTTGATGAGATTATTTATCTTTTAGATACACAAAAAACATCTTTGAGAGATCTTGAAGGTAATTATACATTATTAAAAGAAGATACTCATTTTACAGAAATAACACTGCTTCTTGTTGAAAGTGGACTTGATATTAATAGACTAGATGATAATGGTTTAACTGCTTTATATAAAGAGATTGAAAGAAAAAACTATGAAAACATAGAATTTTTAATTGATTGTGGCGCAGACATAAATTTTAAAGATAATGAAGGTAGAAATTTATTTCACCATGAAGTTTTAAAAGGTTCAGCAAATTATGCAATGATATCTTATTTAGTTAATAATGGTATAGATATTGATAATAGAGATAATTACGAAAAAAGCATATTTGACTATTTATGTGAAATTATAATGGTTCAAAAAGGCCTTAAAGAAGATTGTTCTTTAGAAAATTTTGAAATTGATGAAGATGAAAAATATGATGTTTTATTTAAAAGATTACTCCTTTTTAGACCAAAATTAACAAAAACGACAGCAGATGGTAGAAATATACTATTTGAAGCAATCCTTTATAATAATTTTGAATTTTTAACTTTATTATTTAATTACGGAATGGATCCAAATATTATTGATAATAATGGTAATAGCCTTTTATCTGTACTTGTTGATGATGGTTTAAAGATTAAAAATCCAAAGCTAAAAGATCTATTTTTAGAAAGATTAGTTTTCTTACTAAAATTTAGAGTAAATGTAGATATTCAAGATAAAGATGGAAAAACTGTATTTCATAAAGCTGTTATTGCAAATGATTTAGCAGTTGTAGAAAAACTACTTACAAAAAAAGCAGATTTAAATTTAAAAGATAATCAAGGAAGAACAGCTTTACAACATACTCAATGGCATGGAAATTATAAAATTGCTAGATGGCTAATAGCAGCTGGTGCTAATATTAATGAACCTGATAATGCAGGATTTACTTTATTAAATTATGCAGCTATTTTTGGTCATGTTAATTTAGTAATAGCCCTTTTAGTTTCAGGTGTGTTAATGTATAACAAAAATCAAAAAAGTAAAAAAGTTGCACTGTTTTTTAAATCTAAAGAGAAAAATTTAGATAAACTTTTAAATAATAATATTAGTGATGAAAAAATGAGAAGAGCACTTATTGAAGTTGCTGAGAATACAAAAAAAGAAATAAACGAAGTTTTACAAGGATAAAAATGAACAATAAATCAATCATAATTTTAGCTGCTGGTGCTGGGACAAGAATGAAATCAACTACACCAAAGGTACTACACAAAATCTCTGGTAAAGCAATGTTGTATTATTCAATAAAAGAAGCACTAAAATTAAGTGATGATATTACAGTTGTTTTATATCACCAAGCCTCACGAGTTCAAGAACAGATGCAAAAACATTTCGAGGGAATTAATTATGTAATTCAAGACCATGAAAATTATCCAGGAACAGGTGGTGCTGTTATGGGTATAAAACCAAAATATGAAAAAGTTTTAGTTCTAAATGGCGATATGCCTTTAATTCAAGCAGGCGAACTTAAGAAGTTTGATATTGAAGCTACAATTGTTATGTCAGTATTAGAGCTAGATAGTGCAGATGGATATGGAAGAGTTATTATAGAAAATGGAAATGTTAAAAAAATTGTTGAACAAAAAGATGCTAACGAACAAGAGTTAGCAGTTACTATTGCAAATGCAGGTATTTATCAATTTGAAACAAATTTTTTATTAGAAAACTTACCTAAACTATCTAATGATAATGCACAAAAAGAGTATTATATTACTGATTTAATTGAAATGGCTATTAATGAAGGAAAAGTTTTAAAACCTTTAACAGTTAATGAAGAAAATTTCAAAGGAGTTAATTCAAAAGTTGAATTAGCAGATGCAGAAGTAATACACCAAAATAGAATTAAAAATGAGTTCTTAAAAGAGGGTGTTATTATGAGATTACCCGATACTATTTATATAGAAGAGGGTGTTGAAATTCAAGGTGAATCTATTTTGGAAAATGGTGTAAGCTTACTAGGAAATTCAAAAATTATAAATTCTCATATTAAAACAAATTCAGTTGTAGAAGATTCTATTATTAAAGATTCAGATATTGGTCCAATGGCAAGAATAAGACCTGGAAGTGATTTAAATAAAACTCATATTGGAAATTTTGTAGAGACAAAAAAAGCCTTATTAAATGGTGTAAAAGCAGGTCATTTAACATATTTAGGTGATTGTGAAATAGATGAGGGTACAAATATTGGCTGTGGAACAATTACTTGTAACTATGATGGAATTAACAAATATAAGACTATTATTGGTAAAAATGTATTTGTAGGTTCAGATACACAATTAATTGCACCAGTAACATTAGAAGATAATACTATGATTGGAGCTGGTTCAACAGTAACTTCTGATGTAAAAGATGGACAGTTATATACTACTAGAGCTAAGAAAAGAGCTGTTGAAGGATATTTTTACAAACATTTTGAAAATAAAAAATAAAGATTTACTATGTTATTAAAAGATAAAAAAATATTACTTGCAGTAACTGGTTCTATTGCAATTTATAAAGCATTAGAATTAATTAGGTTATATATAAAAGCAGGTGCACAAGTTCGAGTTATTATGACTTCGGGTGCTAAAAAATTTATTTCACCAATTACTTTTGAAGCAATTTCTCAAAGTAAAGTATTAGATGAAGAGAATGAGAATTGGGATAAAACTCAAGATTATAATCATATAGATATTGGTAAATGGTCTGATATTTTTGTGATTGCACCTTGTTCTGCAAATACTATTAATAAATTATCAAATGGACTTGCAGATAATTTATTAACACAAACAGCACTTGCTTATCCACGAATGAAAATCTTAGCACCAGCTGCAAATACAAATATGCTTAAAAATCCAGTGACACAAGCTAGTTTAAAAATGCTAAATCTTTGTAATTTTGAAATTATTTCATCTCAAACTAAAGAGCTTGTATGTAAAGATGTTGGTGATGGAGCAATGGCAGAACCAGAAGAAATCTTTTATGCAACTGCAAGAGAACTTTTAAAAGAGGAGTATTGGGTAAATAGAAAAGCTGTTTTAAGTGGTGGTGGAACAGTTGAAAAAATTGATGATGTTAGATATATTTCAAACTATTCATCAGGGAAAATGGCAAGTTCATTAGCTCTTAGTCTGTATTTAAAAGGTGCAGATGTTTGCCTTGTATCTTCACGAGGACATGAAAACTTACCTAAAGCAATTCATATAATACCCGTTCAAAGTAGTTTAGAAATGTATGAATATCTTGTTGATTCAATAAGAGTTGCGAAAAAAGGTATTCTTACCAAAACTACGTTAATGGATAATTCTAGACCAACATTAATTCAAAAAAAGCCATTTTTATTTATGGTTGCAGCCGTTAGTGATTATATTCCTGCTTTTCCTCAAAATGGAAAAATGAAAAAAGATATGATTGGTTCATCTTGGGATTTAAATCTAAAACAAAATATTGATATTTTAAGTTCATTAGATAAAAATGACATAATCTCAATTGGCTTTAAAGCAGAAATGGATGAAGTTACAGCATTAAACTCTGCAAGTTCAATGTTAGAAAAAAAGAGTTTAGATGCAGTATGTTTAAATATTTTAGGAGAAAATAACTCTTTTGGTTCAAATACAAATGAAATTGAATTAATTCTAAAAAACAATTCTTACTCTTTTAAGGGTGAGAAATTACAAATATCACTTGGAATTCTAAATAAACTACAAAAAGAGTTTGAATCTGATGAATAATCAAAATATGCCTTCTCATATTGCTATGATTATGGATGGAAATGGTAGATGGGCTAAAGAAAGAGGTCTTAAAAGAACAGCTGGTCATGAAGAAGGGGCAAAAGTTGTTCGAGAGATAACTAAGTATTGTTCAAATATTGGTATTAAATATCTTACTTTATATGCTTTTTCTACTGAAAATTGGCAAAGACCAAAATTAGAAGTAGAATTTTTAATGAAACTTCTTGATAGATATTTTAAAAAAGAGTTGCCAATCTATCTTGAAAATAATGTTAAATTCAGAGCAATCGGTGATTTATCAAGATTCTCTAAATATTTACAAAAAACTATAAAAGACATAGAAGAAAAAACGGCTCATTGTACAGGTTTAACACAAGTTCTAGCACTAAATTATGGTTCAAAAGATGAAATACTAAGAGCTATAACAAAATTAAATAAACAAAATCTTGAAGTTACAGAAGAAAATTTTGAATCATGCTTAGATACAGCAGGAATGCCAAATGTTGATATTATGATTAGAACAAGTGGAGAAGTTAGGCTTTCAAATTATCTTTTATGGCAAAATGCTTATGCTGAAATGTTTTTTACTCAAACATATTGGCCTGATTTTAATTCTAATGAATTAGATGATATATTATCAGACTTTAAAAATAGAGAGAGAAGATTTGGAGGTATTTAGTTTTATCTTTGGTGCAGTTATTGGATCATTTTTAAATGTACTAATATTAAGACTTCCTTTAAATCAATCAGTAGTAACGCCTAGAAGTTCTTGTCCTTCATGTAACCATATAATAGCTTGGTATTATAATATTCCTTTATTTTCTTATTTATATCTAAAAGCCTCTTGTGCTTATTGTAAAGAAAAAATATCATCTCAATATTTTATTGTTGAGTTACTAAGTGCAGTTTTAACACTAGCTTTATATATAAAATTAGGTTTAAGTAGTGAACTTATCTTTATGTTATTATTTGGTTATACCTTAATTACTCTATCTTTTATAGATTTTAAATATAAAGCAGTACCAGATTATTTATTATTGATAGCATTGATTTTATCTTTTTTTGTAAGCTCATACCCTCTTATAGAATCATTGAAAAATGCATTTTTGTTTGCTGGTGCGTTAGTTTTACTAAATTTTATTATCACTTTTTATATACAAAATATAAAATCAAGAATATTAAAAGATGATAGTTTAAAAAATCAAGAAGCCCTTGGTGAAGGGGATATTCCAATAATAGCAAGTATTGCAGTTATCTTAGGAATAAAAGGTGCCTTAATAGCTATATTTTTAGCAGCATTTTTTGCTATAATACCATCACTATATTCAAATTTTGTGAAAAAAGATATTCAAACTCCATTTATACCTTATTTAGTTTTAGGCTTAATCTGTGAATATTTTTTTAATCTAGAAAGTTTTTTAAAGGTAATTTATTGAAATTAAAACAGTATTTATATTCTCAGCTAGCTATTACATTTTTTCCTATTTTTTTAGGGCTTTTTTTTATAACATCAGTTGTATTTTTAGTAAAGATTGCTTCTTTAACTTCAATTATTACAATAAATTTTGCTGAATTATTTACTCTTTATGCATATGTAATTCCTCAAATTATTTTTTATACAATGCCTATATCTTTTTTTATATCACTTGTTATTACTTTATCAAAATTATCTAGTGAATATGAACTTACAGTTATTACATCTTTTGGTTTAAATCCTGTAAATGTATTAAAAATATTTTTCCCAATAACTATGCTTTTATCAGCTATTTTGTTAATTGTTTCTGTTGGGCTTATTCCAAAAACTAAGTTTTTAACAAAACAATTTTTAGAGATTAAAACAAAAGAAGCAAATTTTAATATTAAAGCATCTGAATTTGGTCAAAAATTTGGTGATTGGTTAATCTATATCCAAAATAAGGAAGATAAACTTTATCAAGATGTAAAATTATTTAAAACTCTTGATGGTAAAGACCAATTTATTATTAGTGAAACTGCAGTTTTAAATAATGAAAAAGGAAATTTAAGTTTTAGATTAAATGATGGTAAAGCCTTTTATTTTCTTGATTCAGAAGTAAATCAAATTGACTTTTCGTCTATGTTAATAAACGATTCTTTAGGAAATAGTAACTATGTCACTTTTTCTACAACTTATAATTATTGGAAAACAATGATTAAGAAAAAGATTGATATTGATGATTTAAATTTCTTTATTTTGGTTTCTTTATTTCCACTTCTTTCACTTTTTTTAATTATTACATTTGGATATTTTAATCCAAGATATGAAAAGAACAAAGCAGTTACTTATGCACTTATTTCAATTGTTTTATATTTTGTATTAGTTAAAGCTATTGGTGATGCATTGTTTTTACATACTTTATATATTATTCCAATTCTTTGGGTAACAGGTACATATATTCTTTACTCAAAAACTGTTAAAAAAGAGTACTAGATAATTATGAATATAAAATTTGTAATATCTTATGATGGCTCTTCTTATCAAGGATCTCAAAAACAGCCAAATGGACAAACGATTGAAAATAAACTTTTAAAAGCATTTAAAAGAATAAATATTGATACAAAAATCATTTTGAGTGGAAGAACAGATAAAGATGTTCATGCAACAGGACAAGTTTTTAATTGTATAATTCCATCATTTTGGCAAGATTTAGATAAGTTAAAAGTAGTATTAAATAGAAACTTACCATCTTCAATAAAAATTAGATATGCAAGAAAAGTAAATGATGATTTTCACTCAAGATTTCATGCAAAAAAAAGAGTTTATAGATATCTAATCACAACAAAAGAGACAAATCCTTTTAATGATAAATATATTACTTATGTTCAAACAATAAATGAAGATTTAGTAAAAGAAGCTATAAAAGAGTTTATAGGTACTTTTGATTTTAAATATTTTCATAAAGTTGGAAGTGATAAAGATATCACTGTAAGAGAAGTATTTGATACATGTTTTTATAAATATAAAGATATATATGTTTTTAAATTTATTGCAAACTCTTATTTACGCTCTCAGATAAGGTTAATGGTAGGCTTTTTACTTAAAATATCAGAGGGAAAATTAAGTATTGATGATTTAAGAGCTCAGCTTCTTATGAAAAAGCATTCTTCAAAATTTCCTGCTGTTGCAAATGGATTATATTTAGCTAAAGTTACTTATTAAAGGATTTAAATGTTTTTTCGTAAAAAAAAATTTTATACTCTCTTGGATATTAAAAATCAAATTGTATATACTCCTTTAATTTTTGTAATAATCTTAGCAATTGTATCAACTTTTGTTATTTATCTATTTTTAAAATATCAAGAATCTCATAAAATAAAACTTCTAGTTCAAAGTGAAAGCTTTTATAATAAAAACATATTAAAAAACTATATATCAAATGTAAATACTAAAACAAGTGAAAGTGTTGATTTTGAAGAGAATAATATAGTTAAATATGTTTATGAATTAAAAGGTTATTCAAAATCTTTTCTTTTAAGAAATGAAACCTTAGACCTTGAAATGTTCAAAAACTATATGTATATTTTAGAAAAAAGAAAAAATGTAAATTTTATGCTTTTTGATGCAATTACTTATAAAGTTTTATATGGAAAAGATATTGTAGATTATTTAAGAGAACAGACAAATTCAAAATTGAATACTCAAAAGTTTAATAACTTTATGCTAAAACATATTCAGTATACAAGTGATGATAATATGACTTATTGGATAGATAGCAAAAAAAGAAAAGTTAGACTTAGTTATTTTAGATTTATTGATGATAAAGGTTTGATGCTTGGAGTATTTTCAAAAGTTGATGATATGAGAGCTCTTACAAAAAAAGCAATATTAGATTCTATTGTAAACTTTAGTAAGCTTGAAGATAAAGCTCATTTTGTTTTTTATGATGAAAACAATAAACTTATTTATAATTACAATGCTAAAGGAAAAGAACTATCTGTTAAAGATATTAATAAATTTGATTTAGTAAGTGATGAAGATTTTGTTTACACATTTCCTGAATACAATTATAAAATCATAGTTAAAAATACATTTTTAAAAAATGAAATGAAAGCAATAAAAATTGAACATGAAAATAGATTACTTATTGGAATTTTTATCGTTTTATTTATTGCAATTATTTTAATTACTACAGGAAATATTTTTGGAAGATTTATTAATACAATGTTTAATAGATATAACCAAAGATTAAAAAGAAAAAATCTTTTATTAACAAAGTGGAAAGAGAGATATGAATTAGCAATCATCGCATCAAATGATGGTTTATGGGATATAGATCTTGATACAAATAAAATCTTTTTTTCAAACAAATGGCTTGAAATGTTTGGTTATAAAAGAGATGAAATTCAAAATTTTAATGAGTGGTTAAATATTGTTCATAAAGATGATAAAGAAAAAGTTTTAAAAGGTTTTTCAAATCATGTATCTTCAAATAGTGAACATTTTATATGTGAATATCGTTTAAGAGATAAAAAAGGCAATTATAAGTGGGTTTTAGTAAGAGGAAAGGCTTTTAATTCTGAAAATGCAAATAGAATGTTAATGATGTCAATGGATATTGATAATAGAATGAAGTTAACAAAAGAGCTAAGAGATGTTGAACTTCTTACAGAATTTGGAAGAATTGTAATTTTTAGATGGAAAAACGATGAAGATTTAAGTATTAAATTTGTTTCTAAAAGTATTGAAAACTATGGATATACAATACAAGACTTTGAAGACCTAAAAATAAAATACTTTGATTTTGTTCATAAAGACGATATTCAAACATTAAAAAATGTAATAAATGAAGCAATAATAAATGATGCAAACTCATTTACAAATATTCATAGAGTTGTTGATAAAGACAATAATATTAAGTGGGTTTATAATCGAACAATTTTAGTAAAAGATGATTATGGAAAAGTTACTTCATTTTATGGTTATTTAAATGATATTACTAAAATTAAAATGAATGAAGAAGAGTTAAAACAAAAAGTTCAAGATGAAGTTGAAAAAAATATAAAAAAAGATAGATTATTAATACAACAAAATAAAATGGCTTCAATGGGAGAAATGTTAGGAAATATTGCACATCAATGGAGACAACCATTAAATAACATTAATTTACTAATGTATTTTATTAGAGATAATTATGAAAACTTTACGAAAGAAGAACTGCATGAATCAATCGCAAGTACAAAAGTGCAAATAGATTATATGTCAAAAACAATTGATGATTTCAGAAATTTTTATCAACCTACAAAAGATAAAAAAGTATTTAATATTAAAGACTCAATAGTACAATGTTCTAAAATTGTTAATTCATCTTTTGAAAGACATAATATAAAGCTTGAAATAAGTGGTGAAGATGTTTTTATAGATAGTTATCAAAATGAATTTGAGCAAGTTGTAGTAAATATTTTAAATAATGCAAGTGATGCAAAAATAATAAAAGCAAAAAAAGACAAATTTAATGCAAAAGTTATAATAAATGTATCAAGTAATAATAATTTAATCACTACTTCAATTTTTAATAACTGTGGAAATGTTGAAAAAAAGATATTAGATAGAATGTTTGAACCATATTTTACTACTAAATTTGAAAACCAAGGTACTGGAATTGGCTTATATATGGCAAAAGTCATTATAGAAAAGAATATGAAGGGTAATATCGAAGCTTTTAATAAAGATGATGGAATCGAATTTTTAATAACATTTAAAGCTTAATTTTATTTTTGATATAATCAAAATAATTTAAGAAAAGTTCAAGAGAGAGAAGAATTATAATGAATGAATACACTACAAGAGTACTATTAGTTGAAGATGAAGATGTAGCAAGAAAAACTTTAGGATTTTATCTTAATACAATTTTTGATGAAGTTATTGTTGCTGCTGATGGACAAGAGGGTATTGAAATCTTTGAAGAAAATTTCAATGAAAATAAATCATTTGATTTAGTTTTAACAGATTTAAGTATGCCAAATAAAAATGGTATTGAAATGATTGATGAAATGTTAAAGTTTACACCAGATCAAAGATTTATAATTGTAAGTGCTCATAAAAATGAAGAAGATTTATTAAAACTTATTAATTTAAGAGTTTTAGGATACTTTGTAAAACCACTAAATATTGATAATATGATGGAAATGCTACAAAAAGCAAAAAAAGAAGTTTTAGAAAGTAAGATAAAAGTAGAAAGTAATGATAAATTAATTACATTAAATAAAACATATACATTTAATCTTTCTAATAATAAACTTTATAATAAAGAATCAATAGTAAAATTATCTAAAAAAGAATCTGATATTTTAAATGTATTAATTGCAGATTATGGAGAAGTAATTTCTGTTGAAAAATTCAAAGAAGTTGCATGGAATGATATTAATACAAATGATTCTGCATTTAGAACAGTTATGAAAAGATTAAAAGATAAAATTAAAGATGATGATTTTATTGTTTCTCATAAAGGTTATGGTTACATAATTGAGAAATTACTAACAATTTAACTAAAAATAATTATTTAAAAGGGGAATATTTATTAATATTCCCCTTTTTTTATAGCTAAAAATAGCAAAAATCAAGAAAAAGCACAAAATTCCCCTAAATTCCAAAATTTAAGCCAACAATAAGAAAAACCCCTTGACAAAGCAGAAGTAATTCCCTATAATTCCCGTCCAAAAACAGACGAACGACATCAAATGAGA
>NZ_JBGUES010000043.1:0-14562 GCF_041821165.1 Poseidonibacter sp.
AAAAGTTTCTATGATTCCAGGAGAATTTAGACAAAGCAATGTTGAAGTAGGTGGACACATTGCACCAGAATTTGATGAAATAAGCTCTTACTTTAATGAGTTTGAAACTCTTTACAATCAATGTAAATTTGAGAGTCAAACAATGAAACTTATCTATTCATTGTGTTCTCATCACAGATTAGTTTATATTCACCCTTTCTATGATGGAAACGGAAGAATATCAAGACTATTCCTTGACTACTTACTTCAAAAAATAGGCTTAGATGGTTACGGATTATGGAATCTATCAAGAGGACTTGCAAGACAAAAAGATGATTACTTTACAGCACTAACTAAAGCTGATGAGATTTATAGAGGTGGGTATAATGATGGAAGAGGCAAACTATCTCTAAAAGGTCTTGAGTACTTTTTAAACTTTATGCTTGATACTGCTCTTGATCAAGTTAAATATATGTCAAGTGTAATTAGAATGGATTTAATTTCAAAGAGGATAGCAAGTTATGTTGAGTTCTCAAGAAAAGATATGTATTTAAACGTAAAACCTCTACCAAAACATAGTGAAATAATTTTCCAAGCATTATTACTTCAAGGAGAGATCCCAAGAAACAGCGTTAAAGACATTATAGGTGTTACGAAGCCTACTGCTATTAAAATAGTAAAAGAATTAGAGGAGAGGCTTTATTTGACTTCTAATGAGCCTAAAAGTCCAATTAGAATCAGATTTAATTCACACTTTGCATCTGAAATCATTCCAGAATTATTTCCAAAGGCATAAAAGAACACAATTTAAGTTAAATATTATCCCCATTACATATTTAATCAATGGAGAGATAACTTAAATTATTAGACTTATTCGTCTAATAATCTATCTTGTAATGTCTCAATTGCTTTAGCTAAAGGTTTTGTATCTAAACCATAGCTTTTTGCTTTAGAGATAGCTTCTTGAACACTCTGTTCACTTAATGGATTAGATATATTACATGCTGTTTTAATTACATCTAAAATTTGCACTTTTGATTTTATTGATTCATCACATTTAGAAATATTATCAACATTTTCAATTAAATTTGTAAGATGATCACTTAATTTCCAATGTTTAAATATTTTTGCTGTAATCTCAGATGTAGTAACTCCTAAAAGTTCTTTTTCTGCATTAGCAATTGTTTCACCATTTGCAATTTTTTCTTTAAACTCATCTGCTTTACCTTGAGTTAAAATAACATCAGCAAGAATAAACTTACCTGTTTCTTGTAATAATGCAGGTAATAATAATTCATCTCTTAACTCGAAATTAATTTTTGATACCCATAAACTAACTAGTGTTGATGATAAATTTGATGCTTTCATAAAATCATCACTATTTATTCCATAAGGATCTAAATTAACCATTAAAAGGTTTTGAACAGAACCACCTATTGCAATTGATATTGTAAAGTTTATTCCAAGTAAACCAATAGCTCTACTTGGTGTTTCAACCTTTGATCTAAAACCAAACATTGCAGAGTTTGAAATTTTTAATAAAGTTGAAATAATTAAAGCATCTTTTTCTATTATTTCAACTAATTCTGAAATCTCTTTTTCACTTTTTTTTCTAAACTCTTCAATTTCAATTATTGTTTTTGGTAATGGTGGTAATGATTCAATTTTTTCTAAAATAGCAGTAGTCATAGCAATTCCTTGTAATAAATAATTTTTAATTATAACATAAGATAATTTTAAAAATAGGACTAATTCGCCCTATTTTTAAACATTAAACCTAAAGTGCATAACATCTCCATCTTGAACAACATAATCTTTACCTTCAAGTTTTAACTTTCCAGCTTCTTTACATTTTGCTTCACCACCTAGTGCAACAAAATCTTCATATGCGATAACTTCAGCTTTAATAAATCCTTTTTCAAAGTCATTATGAATAACAGCAGCAGCTTGTGGAGCTTTAGTATTTTTCTTGATAGTCCATGCTCTAACTTCAACTTTTCCAGCTGTAAAGTATGATTGTAAACCTAATTTATCAAATGCTTTATGAATAATTTGCTCTAATCCTGATTCTTCAACACCTAAATCAGTTAAAAACTCTTGTGCTTCTTCATCATCTAAACCAACTAATTCTTCTTCAATTTTAGCACATAATACAATAACATCAGCATTTACAGAAGCAGCATGTTCTTTTACTCTATCTACTAAGGCATTTCCACCATCTGCTAAAGAATCTTCATCAACGTTAGCACCATAAATAACATCTTTATTTGATAAAAGTCTTAATTCTTTATCTAATTCAATAAATAGTTCATTATCTCTATCTTCAAATGATTTCGCTGGTTCTAACTCTTCTAAGTGAGATAATAATGCACTTGCAACTTCTAATTTAGCAGCTGCTGCTTTATCAAATTTTGATTCTTTTTTTAATTTATCGCATTTTTTCTCAACTTGAGAAATATCAGCATAAATCAGTTCTGTTTCAATGATTTCAATATCTCTTAAAGGGTCTATTCCACCTTCAACATGTACAACATTTTCATCTTCAAAACATCTTACCATATGTAAAATAACTTCAACTTCTCTAATATTAGATAAAAACTTATTTCCTAAACCTTCACCTTTTGAAGCACCTTTAACTAAACCAGCAATATCAACAAAATCAATAGTTGAATGTTGAATTTTATCAGGAACTACAATTTTTGCTAAGGCATCAAGTCTTTTATCAGGTACTGGAACAATCGCTTTATTTGGTTCAATTGTACAAAATGGGTAATTTTGTGCCTCTGCATTTTGCGCTTTTGTCAAAGCATTAAAAGTTGTTGATTTTCCTATATTTGGTAACCCTACTATTCCTACACCTAATCCCATTTTTATCCTTTTTTCTTATATTAATTTTTTTGTTTTATTTATTTAAGTTTTGTAAAAAACCAATTGTCATTCTTACACCAGCACCACTTCCACCATAAGGATTATATCCCCATGCTTTTTCAACAAATGCAGGTCCTGCTATATCAAAATGAATCCATTTCTCTTTATTTTCTTCATATACGAAATTATCTAAAAATAATCCAGCTGTAATAGCTCCACCATATCTTGTACTTGCAATATTTGAAATATCTGCAATTTCTGATTTGATAGTTTTTTTCAAGAATCTATTAAAGTCTAAAGTAGTTGCGTATTCACCAGATTTTAAAGCAGCTAAAACAGCATTTCTTTTTAAAATCTCATTATTTCCCATAATACCAGTTGTATACTGCCCTACTCCAACAACACAAGCACCAGTTAATGTTGCATAATCAAAAATATAATCAATATCTTCTATCTCATCTTGTGCATAACATAAACAATCAGCAAGAACAAGTCTTCCTTCTGCATCTGTGTTTCTTACTTCTATTGTTTTACCATTTTTTGCTCTTAAAATATCATCAGGTTTATAAGCATCTCCACCTATCATATTTTCAACAGCCCCTACAATTCCATGTACTTCATATGGTAATCCTAATTTAGCAATTGCCCAAAGAGTAGATAATACAGCACATCCACCTGATTTATCAGATTTCATTGTTACCATATAATCAGCAGGTTTAAGTGATAATCCACCTGAATCATACGTTAAACCTTTTCCAACTAATACAATCTTTTTCTTTGCATTTGCAGGTTTATACGTTAAGTGAATTAATTTTGATTCATGAATTGATGCAATTCCTACACTGTGCATAGCATTCATATCATTCTTTTCTAAATATCTTTCACCATAAACTTTACAATCAATTCCACAATCAAGAGCTAATTCTTTTGCTAAATCAGCCATAACAGCTGGATAGAAATCAGCAGGTGCTGTATTTACCATATCTCTTGTTTTATTTACTGCTTTTGAAATGATTTTTGAAGATTCAAAAATTGCTTCAAGTTCTTTTGTTTTTTCTTTTACAACAATATTTAGTTCTTGTTTATTTTTATTATCTTTTTTTGATTTATAATTATCAAAAGTATAAGCACCTAAAAATGAACCTTCTACAATCGCTTTTAATTGTTCATTTTTACAATCTACTAAATTTAATTTAGCACTTGTAAAATTTGTTGATTGGAATTTTTTAATTCCTGTAGCAATAGCAATTGCAAAACTATCATAACTTTCATCTTCGTAAGCTACATATATTTTTTTTAAATCACCTAATAAAACACAAGATTCATCTACTGCTTTAAAATCAAGATTTTCTAATAATTTTCTATCTTCTGCATCATCAATATCATTTAATAAAATAATTTCTATATCAGTTTTGATTTTTTTAATACTTTTTTCAATTAATCTAATTTTCATAATTACCTTTCTTTTTATCAATTTTTTTTATTTTTTCTGTTTTTTTTGTTGCTTTATTAAAATAATAAATAATACTTCCACCAAATCCTAATGCAATTGGAATTACAAAATACCAATGCTCTTTTGCCCAGTGTAATACTTTTAATATCTCTTCTCCAAAATACCAAACAGGAACAATTGTAATAGCAGCCCAGCACCATGCAGATATTAAGTTTATAAATGCAAACATTTTTGCACTATATCTTGTAAGACCTATTGAAATTGGTATTATAGTTCTCATTCCATACATATATCTTTGTACAAAGATTATAGGCCATCCATATTTTTGTAAAAGTAAATGAGCTAAAGCAAACTTTCTTCTTTGCCCTCTAAATGTTTTATGAACATGACTTTTATTAAATCTTCCAATATAAAAATAAACTTGATCTCCTGCAAAACCACCAAGTCCTGCAATAAAAATAGCAATATATAAATTCATATCACCAGTGTGCGATAAAAGACCAGCCATAATTAAACCAGCTTCACCTTCAAGCATTCCCCATGCAAACAGTATTATATAACCATATTCTTTAAGTAAATAAACAAATTTATTTTCAAATCCATCAACAGGAGCTAAATATAAATTATAAGCTAAGAAAGAGAAAAATACTACAACTATAATTGCTAGTATTTTTCCTGAGTGTGGTTGTATTTTTTTAAAGAATTGTTCCATACTTTTCCTATCTAATCAAAATTTAGTAAGCTTTTTGCTTGAATCATATCTTTATCTCCACGACCAGAAAGGTTTATAATTACAATTTTATCTTTTAACTTATCTTTTGCCTTTTTTAAATATGCAATAGCATGAGAGCTTTCAAAAGCAGGAATAATTCCTTCTTTTCTACTAAGCCATACAAATGCATCAAGTGCTTCATCATCTGTTATTGAGTCATACGAAACTGATTTATTATCTTTATGAAAAGAGTGTTCAGGTCCAATTCCAGGATAATCAAGTCCTGCTGAAATTGAGTGTGCTTCTATAACTTGTCCATCTTCATCTTGTAAAAGGTAAGAGCATTGTCCATGTAAAACTCCAGGAGTTCCTTTTTCTAGTGAACAACCATGTTTATCAGTTTCAATACCTAAACCACCTGCTTCAATACCAACACAAGTAACTTCCTTATCTTCTAAGAAATGAGAAAAAATACCAATAGCGTTTGATCCACCACCAATACATGCAACAACATAATCAGGAAGTCTATTCTCTTTTTCTAAGATTTGTTTTCTTGCTTCATAACCAATTACAGCTTGAAAATCTCTAACCATCATAGGATAAGGATGAGGACCTGCAACTGTACCAATTATATAAAATGTATCTCTAGCATTTGTAACCCAATATCTAATTGCATCATTCATTGCATCTTTTAATGTTTTACTTCCACTTTGTACAGCAACAACCTTTGCACCTAAAAGTTTCATTCTAAAAACATTTAGTTCTTGTCTTTCAACATCTTTTGCACCCATAAAAATTGTACACTCTAAACCCATAAGCGCACAAATAGTAGCAGTTGCAACACCATGTTGACCAGCACCTGTTTCTGCAATAACTTTAGTTTTTCCAAGTTTTTTTGCAAGTAAACCTTGAGCAATTACATTATTTACTTTATGAGCACCTGTATGATTTAAATCTTCTCTTTTTAAATAAACTTTTGCACCTATTTCTTCAGAAATATTTTTTGCATAATATAAAGGATTCTCTCTACCTACGTAATCTTTTAATAAAGCATTTACTTCAGCCCAAAACTCTTTATCAAATCTATATTTTTTATATTCAGCTTCTAAATCTCTTAAAATTGGCATTAATGTTTCAGGAACATACTGACCACCAAAAATACCAAATTGTCCTTTAGTATCAGGATCAAAGGCACTTGCTTTTGGGATGTAATCACTCATTATCTTTTCCTTTTAAATAGTTAGCACAGAATAAACAGGTGCTACTTTTTCTAATTTTTTAGAACCTTCTAAAAATTCAATATCCATTAAAAAACACATTTCAACTAGATTTACATTTAATTTATTTATTAAATTAGCAGCTGCATAAGCAGTTCCACCACTAACAATAATATCATCGATTAATAATACTCTTGCATCTTTTTGATCTCTAAATGCATCAAGATGTAATTCTACTTCATCAAATCCATACTCTAATTCATATTTTTCACATACAGTTGTACTAGGTAATTTTCCTTTTTTTCTAACAGGAACAAAGCCAATGCCTAATCTATCAGCAAGTGCAGCTCCAAATATAAAACCTCTTGAATCGATACCTGCAATATAATCTAAATTATAATCTTTGTATCTATCTTCTAAGTGATTCATTAGAAGCTTATATGCTTCTTTATTGTTAAGTAGTGTAGTTATATCTTTAAATATAATTCCTGGTTTTGGAAAGTCTTTTATATCTCGAATAGATTCTAATAGTATTTTTTTATCATCTTCATTTAATATTTTTTGCTGCAAAATAGTTCCTTACATGAATAGTTGTTATCATAAGTCTTTTATTTTATCGAAAAAATTATTATGATTTTATTTTATTTTAAAAGAAGAGTAAAAAAGATGCTTTTAAATCTCCATGATTTTGGAGATTTAAATATTTTTAAGATGTTTATTTTATTTTTTCAAATAATTCCATTAAAGCTGTTTCATAAACTTTTGCATTTTCTTGAGTATCTGCTTCAAATCTCGTAACAAGTTTTGGAGTAGTATTACTAGCTCTTACTAATCCCCAACCTTTATCAAAAATAACTCTAACACCATCAACTGTAATAATATCTTTTATTTTTGGGAAATTATCATCAGGATTAGCTAATGCTTCTTTTAATTTTTCAATAATTACAAATTTTGTATCTTCTGTTACTGTAATATTTATTTCAGGTGTTGAAAATACTTTTGGTAATTCTTCATACTCTTTATCAAAGTCAAAATTATTATCTATTAATTCTAATGCTCTAAATGTTGCATAAACTGCATCATCATAACCAAAATATCTATCATTAAAGAATAGATGTCCTGAAACTTCAGCTGCAAAAGATGCATTTAATTCTTTTATTTTTACTTTTAAGTTTGAGTGCCCTGTTTTATACATTACAGCTTTACCATAAGAGTTGATAATATCATACATAATTTGTGTACATTTAACTTCACCAATTACTGTTGGATTATCAATAAACCTTGAAAAGAATATTGCTAAGATATCACCTTTGAAATTATTTGTAGGTGAAAGTAATGCAATTCTATCAGCATCACCATCATAAGCAAAACCAAAATCAAATTCACCTGAATCTAGCTCTTTTTTAATATCGATTAATGTATGCTCATCACTAGGATCTGGATGATGATTTGGGAATGTTCCATCAGGAGTTTCAAAAAGTATATGGTGTTTAATATTTAACTTATCTAATATTTCTCTTAAAACAACTCCTGCAACTCCATTTCCACAATCAAAAACAAACTTTTTATTTGTAAGTTTTAAATCTTTAAAGTGATCCACAATAAAATCAATATATCTATTTTTAGCATCAATTTTTGTAGTTTTTGTATTATCAGAAATAACACTTTCATCAGCTAAAATATCTCTACCTAAGGCATAAATTTGTTCACCAAAAAATGGCTCTTTATCTATTGTGATTTTAAAACCATTATATTCAGGTGGATTATGAGAACCTGTAATCATTATAGAACCATCTGATTTCAATCCATCAAATTCTTGAAAATTTGAAAAATAGTTTACAGGTGTTGGAACTAATCCCATATCAAGTACTAATAATCCTGCATTATTAATTCCTGAACTTAACCAATCTTTTAATATAGGAGAATGAACTCTTGCATCAAAACCTACTGCAATATATTTAGCTGTTGGTACTTTTTTTAATAATTCTTTTGCAAAATAAAAACCAATTTTTTTAACAATATTTTCATTTAATTCTTCTTGAAAAATACCTCTAATATCATATTCTCTAAATATTGATGCACTCATGTTATTCATATCTCCTAATTAATATTAATAATTTTTTGTATAGTATCATTTTTTATATTTAGTATGTTTTAAAAATAAATTTATTTTTTGCATTTAAAACATATTATTTAATTATTATAATGATAGTATTTTAATAAAAGGCAATTAAATGAAAGAAAAAATAATTATACTTTTAGGACTATTTTTTACAAACTGTTTTGCTATTGATCTTCAAAAAGCAAATACATACAATGATGAAATACATGAAATAAAAAATTGGTATATGAGTGAAAAACTAGATGGAATAAGAGCATATTGGAATGGCAAAGAACTACTTAGTAAAAATGGCAATAAAATTTATGCTCCCAAATGGTTTACTAAAAATTTTCCAATATTTGAATTAGATGGAGAACTATATACAAAAATAGGAGATTTTGAAAATATTCAAAGTATAGTTTTAGATAAAATTCCTAGTAGAGAATGGAAACAAATCACTTATAATATTTTTGAAGTTCCAAATACAAAAGGGGATTTTTTACAAAGATTAGAAAAAATTAAAACTTGGAATAAACTTCATAAAAATAAATATATTAAAATAATTCCTCAAATTAAATGTGAAAATAAAATAAAAATGAATAGATATTTAGAAAAGTTAATAAATCAAAAAGCAGAAGGTCTAATGCTAAAAAATCCAGACCTTCAATATTTTAGTGGTAGAAGTTCTAATATTTTAAAAGTTAAAAATTTCAATGATGCTGAAGCAAAAGTAATCGAAATTAATTATAAAAATAATAAATTTAAAAGTTTAGTTCTAAAAATGTCAAATAATGTAGTTTTTAATTTAGGAAATGGTTTTACAAAAGAAGAAAAAATAAATCATCCAAAGATTAATGATATTGTAACTTTTAAATATTATGGATTAACAAAAAATCTAAAACCAAAATTTGCTTCTTTTTTAAGAATTAGAAAAAAAGAGTAATACTAATTAATATAATTCAAAAGTTCTAAAAGTAATTCCTTCAGCTGATAATTTATCACATATTTTTCCTATATCAGACTTTATATTTTGCACGATTACTTTTAAACCATTTTGTTCTTTAATACTTAGACTTAAACACTCTTGAGAACCTTCAAAAAAAGTTAATTTTGTATCTTCCACTTGCCAATTAGATTCATTTATACTTAAAGCATCACTTATTTTATCGATTTTTCTATTTATTAAATAGTAGGTTTGAACAGAGGTAGTAATTGTGGAAATATCTCTTTTAATTGTAGAAACAACAGCAGAATCTTTTGTATCTAAATACTTAGGAATAGCAAAAGATGAAATTACACCTAATACAACTATTGCGAAAATTAATTCTAATAAAGAAAATGCTTTTTTCATGATAAATTCCTCAAATCTAATAATCTAAAGAATTATATCATAATAATATTTATAATATATCAGGTATATCGATATTTGTCTCTTTTTCTGTATCTGCTACTATTTCAAAGACAGTTTCAATAGGAGAATTCATATTATCTTCTTTATCAATAAATTTTGTTAAAGATTTATGGAAATCTAGTTTTACTGTTCCAATTGGTCCATTTCTTTGTTTTCCAATAATAATTTCGGCTTCTTCAACTGGTTTATTTACAAATGATGAACGATACTCTTCACCTTTATCTTTTGCTTCTTTTTCTTTTCGTGCTTCATCTCTTTCTTTATATACATCATCTCTATACACAAACATAATAATATCCGCATCTTGCTCAATTGCACCAGATTCTCTTAAATCTGAAAGCATTGGTCTTTTATCAGGACGATTCTCTAGTCCCCTGTTTAACTGAGATAAAGCAATAATAGGAATTTTCATTTCCCTTGCAAGCATTTTAAGACCTCTTGAAATATCAGATACTTCTTGATGCCTATCTTTATTTCCAGTTCCTTGCATAAGCTGTAAATAATCGATGATAACTAATGAAATATTATTATCAGAATTTTGAGCTAGCTTTCTTACTCTTGCACGAAGTTGATTAATATTTATACTTCCACCATCATCTACAAAAAGTTTTTTAGTATTTAAATCATCTAATGCCCCACTTAAATTAGACCATTGAGAATCATCCATATCACCTTTTCTAAGATTTTGTAAAGGAATTGATGTTTTTGCCGCTAACATTCTTAGCATAAGTTGTTCAGCAGGCATTTCAAGTGAGAAGAAAATAACACCTTTATTAGCTTCTACATTTTTTAAAGCCATATTTAAAACTAACGCAGTTTTACCCATAGCAGGCCGTGCTGCGATAATAATTAAATCACCTTCATTAAATCCAGTTGTTTTTTTATCAAGTGCATCAAAACCTGTTGTTTCACCAATAAGATGTTTATTTCCAAGTTTTTTCATTCTTTCAATATATGAAATTGTATCACTTGTAATAAGATTCATATCTTTAAGTTCTGATGTTGCACTATCTGTTGAAATTTTATAAAGTTCACCTTGAATAGTATCTAAGGCATCATTTCCACTAACCTCTTCTTCTAAAGTAACTTTTTTAATTGTAGTTGCAAGTGTTGCTAGTTCTCTTTTTACAGAGCCATCTTTTATTTCTCTAACATAAGCTAGTGTATTTGTAATAGGATTTGCTGATAATATTTCTATTAATATAGAGTCATCAACATCTTTTGAATCAACTCTTTTTTTAATAAACTCTTCATCAATTGGCATGCCATCATCATGAAGTTTAACCATAACCTCAAAGATTTTTTTATGCGCTGGCAAATAAAAATCTTTGGATTTTATCATTCCTAGAACTTCTTCAAGTTCCTCAGGATTAAATAAAATTGAACTTAGAACTGCTCTTTCAATATTTATACTATAAATGCTATCCATTATTTTCTTTTTTCAACTTCTAATTCAACTTCTTCAATAAATCTATTAATTAATTCATCACCAGAAAGCTTAGCTATTATTTCACCTTTTTTCATAACTAATCCAGAACCTTTACCAAAGGCAATAGCAACATCAGCTGATTTTGCTTCACCAATAGCATTTACAACACAACCCATAACTGATACATCTAAAGGTGTAGTTATATGTTTTGTTCTTCTTTCAACTTCTGCAACTGCTGTAACTAAATCAGCTTCAATTCTTCCACATGTAGGACATGAAACAATATTTAAACCTTTTTTTTCAATTCCTACATCTTTTAAAATTGCACGACCTACTTCAATCTCTTTTTCTAATTCACCAGTCATAGAAACTCTTAAAGTATCACCAATACCATCAAGTAATAATGAACCTAAAGCAATAGATGATTTAATAGTTGAATGGAATTGAGTTCCTGCTTCTGTAACACCTAAATGGAATGCATAATTATTCATTGGTCTTAAAGTTCTATAAGCTTCAACAGTTCTTTGAACATCAGATGCTTTTAAAGAAACTTTTATATCTGTAAAACCTAAATCTTCTAAATACTTAATATTATAATCAGCACTAGCAACCATACCAGCTGGAGTTTGACCATATTTATCTTCAAATTGTTTTTCTAAAGATCCTGAATTCACTCCAATTCTAATTGGAAGATTACGTTCTTGACAAGCTTTTACTACTTCTTGAACTCTTTTTTTATCTCCAATATTACCTGGATTAATTCTAATACAATCCACTACTTCTGCTGCTATTAATGCAAGCTTATGGTGAAAATGAATATCAGCAACAATTGGTAAATCAACTTGTTTTTTTATCTCTTTTAAAGCAAGAGCAGCTTCTTTATTTGGAACAGCAAGTCTAACTATGTCTGCACCTGCAAAATGTAATGCTCTAATTTGCTCAACAGTAGCTTCAATATCAGATGTTTTTGTAAAACACATTGATTGTACAGGAATTGGTGCATTACCACCAACTGGTACATTTCCTACGAATATTTGTTTTGTTGGGTATCTTTTTATCATGATGTGATTTTATCTAAAAAAGATTAAATTTAACACATTTGTTTTTTTAAACTTTTTTTTTGAAAAGATTAGATATACTTTGCGATATTATGTGAAGGAAATTTATGCAAGATTTTACTGTTTTTGATATGGTGATTATTGGTATTACACTAGTTTTGGGATTAAAGGGTCTATTTAAAGGACTTATAAAAGAAGTTTTTGGAATCATTGGTATCATTGGAGCTATTTATTTTGCATCAAGAGTATCTAAAGATATTGGTGATTTAATTGCACCTTTATTAGCATTAGAAAATCAAACAACTATAAAACTAATTGGCTTTATTATTGCACTTGTTGGTTTTTGGATGTTTGTATATGTTCTAGGTGTAATTGTAAGTAAAATTTTCTCTGCAAGTGGATTAGGAATATTTGATAGAATCTTTGGATTTGTATTTGGTGCTGCAAAAGTATTTTTAATTTTCTCAGTTATTGCTCATTCAATATACCAAATAGAATCATTTAAAAAAGCTATTGCTAAAAAAACTGAAAATTCAATAGTAATGCCTCATTTATTAAGTGTTGGTTCATATATTATTAAATTAGATACATCTACAATTACAAATGAAATTGGTAATACAGTTGATAAAGTAGTAGATACAACTAAAGATATAACATCAGATAAAGAATCAAGTTCTAAAAAACTAGAAGAAACAACAAGTGAAATCAAAGAAAATATCCAACAAACTGTAAATGATGTAACAGAATCTGTAAAAGAAGAAATCATTGATGAAGTAAAACAAAAGTTCAATGAAACAAAAGACTCAATTTCTGAGCAAACAAAATAGTAAAATTATATAGTAGAATTAAAATTAAGGGATTAAATATTGTTTGAAAACAAATACATACAACAAAGAATAGAAAAAGCTGATAAATTAAGAGATATAGGAATTAATCCATATTCAAACGAATGTTCAAGAAATACAACTATTTCAAAGTACTTAAATGTAAATAGTGATATTTTCCAAAAAGAAGATAAAAGAGATGAAAAAAGACACTATACAGTTGCTGGAAGAATTAAATTTTTCAGACTTATGGGAAAAGCATCTTTTTTAAAAATTGAAGATGAAAGTGGTCTTTTACAAGTTTATGTAGCAAGAGATAATTTACCTGAAGGTTTTTATAATGATATTTTTAAGAAAAATATCGAAGTTGGAGATATTATTGAAGTTGAAGGTTACCCTTTTGTTACAAACAAAGGTGAATTATCACTTCATGTTCATAATATTAAAATTCTAACAAAAGCAATATCACCTTTACCAGAAAAATATCATGGTATTCAAGATAAAGAGCTTAGATACAGACAAAGATATCTTGACTTAATTATGAATAGTGAAGTTAGAAAAACATTCCATGTAAGATCAAAAGTTATTTCATTAACAAGAAGATTCTTTGAAAACAAAGGTTTCTTAGAAGTTGAAACGCCTATGATGCACCCAATTGCAGGTGGAGCAAATGCTAAACCATTTACAACACATCATAATGCCTTAGGTGTTGATAGATTCTTAAGAATTGCACCTGAGTTATACTTAAAAAGATGTATTGTTGGTGGATTTGAAGCTGTATTTGAAATTAATAGATGTTTTAGAAATGAAGGTATGGATGCAACGCACAACCCTGAATTTACTTCAATTGAATTTTACTGGGCTTATAAAACATATAAAGATTTAATCTCTTTAACAAAAGAGTACTTTGAATATTTATTTGAACATTTAGACTTACCAACAGTTTTACCTTATGGTGATTTCGAAATTGACTTTACTAAATTTAGTGAAATTCCATTAATTCAATCATTAATTGAAATTGGTAATGTTCCAGCTGATATTGTTGAAGATAAAGATAAAATCATTGCATATTTAAAAGCTGCAAATGTAGAAGTAAATGAAAAAATGAATCTTGGACAATTACAAGGTGAATTATTTGATGAGTATGTTGAAGATAAATTAATTAACCCTACTTTTATTACAGAATATCCAGTTGAAATTTCTCCACTTGCAAGAAGAAATGATGAAAAGCCTCATTTAACTGATAGATTTGAATTATTTATTGCAGGAAAAGAAATTGCAAATGCATTCTCTGAATTAAATGATCCATTAGATCAATTAGAAAGATTTGAAGGACAAATGGCTGCTAAAGATAGTGGTGGAGATGATGAAGCACATGAAATGGATGAAGATTTTGTAAATGCCTTATCTTATGGAATGGCTCCATGTGCTGGTCAAGGAATTGGAATTGATAGACTTGTGATGATGCTTACAAATGAGCATTCTATTAGAGATGTATTATTATTCCCAG
>NZ_JBGUES010000044.1:0-14488 GCF_041821165.1 Poseidonibacter sp.
CTTCAGATTTTTATTTTTATCGTAAATAAATGTTGTAGGAAACACTTGGATATTAAACTTATTTGAGTATTGTCCATCTATATCATTTACCACTTTAAATGTTAGATTGTGTTCATCTAGATATTTTTGTATTTCTTCTTTACTTCCTGATTGTGAGGCTATTGTGATTACTTCATACTCTTTTGAGATTTTTTCTATATTTGATGCTTCTATTTTACAAGTAGGGCACCATGTAGCCCAAAAGTGTACTAATATTGGTTTATCATTTGGGATAGAATATTGTTTGTTATCAAGTAGTTTAAAACTTTGTTCTGTTAGTTTTTCTTTATTTAAATCTTGTGATTTAAAATAACTTACAACATTTAAAATAATAGCTAGTATGATTGCAAATTTTATGATTTCTTTTAAATATTTTTTTATTTTATCTTTCATTTTATTCCTAGGTTTAAATTAGAGTTTTATTATATCAAATTGTATTAAAGAGATTTAGTATAAGTACCTTTTTAGTAAGTATTTATAATAATACATAATGAAAAACAAAATATTCTTTTTAATCTCATCCTCTTTAATTATCGCAATTGCAAGTTTATTTTTAATTACTTTTTTAATTGAAAAAGAAACAATACACAAACTATCAACACAACAGTTAAATAGTAAAATTGATGAAAGAGTACACTTTTTTAATAACTTTATTGAGCATAGACAAAAGCTTTTAAATTCACTTGTTCTAAATAAAAGTTTTATAGATTTTGTAAAATCAGGAAAAAATAAAGAGTATGTTGAAGATTTATATTTATCATATGCTTTATCTCATAAAGAAATTTTTCAACTAAGATATATAGATAAATTAGGTAATGAAATTATTAGAGTTGATAATTATGAAAAACCAAAATTAACTCCTAAAGATGCCCTTCAAAATAAAAAAGGGCGTTATTACTTTGAGGATACGATTAATTTAGAAAAAGGGAAATACTACTTTTCAAATATAGATTTGAATATCGAAAATGGGAAAATAGAGTATCCAATAGTTCCAACACTTAGAATTGCTACTCCTATAATTATTGATGGTATTAAATATGGAATATCAATTATAAATATAAATCTAAGTGAGTTTTTAAAAGAGATACAAGATACATCATTGCATTATGTAAATCTTATTTATGATGATGGACAGATTATAATAAGTAAAAATTCAGACTTTAACTGGAGTAGGGATTATAAGTTAGAGTTTAATATAGAAGATATTTTTTCAAAGTTGCCAAAAGATTATAATAAATCTGATTCAATTAGAAATAAAGATTTTTTTATAACAAAACTTGATATAGATACAAAAAATAAAGTTTTTATGATTTTATTACCAAAAGAGTTAAAAACTTATGATTTATTATATGCTGATTTAAAGAAGAATTTTTTATTTTTAATCATAATAATTATTGTGACAATATTTATTAGTTATTTAATCTCTAATTATATAGAAAAATATTATCAAAAGAAAATTAGCTTAAAAAAAGAATTAACAAAATTAAAAATAGCAATTGAGCATTCTCCAATTTCAATAGTAATTACTAATAAAGATGGAGATATTGAATATGTAAATCCTCACTTTACAGAAGTTACTGGTTATACATTTTCAGAAGCAGTAGGAAAAAATCCAAAAATATTAAAATCAGAATTTACAAAACCAAATGAATATGCAATACTATGGGAAACATTAATATCAAAAAAGACTTGGAAAGGTACTTTTAAAAATATAAATAAACAAGGTGAAGAGTTTTGGGAATCAGCAATTATTACACCTATTTATGATAACCCAACAGATAAAAAAATCACGAACTTCTTAGCAATTAAGCAAGAAATCACAAAAGAAATATATTTAGAAGAAGAGCTTAAAAATAAAGAAGAAATGATGATTGCTCAGTCAAGACATGCTGCTATGGGTGAAATGATTTCTATGATAGCGCATCAGTGGAGACAACCTATTTCAGTTATTGCGATGATTGCTAATAATAATTTATTAGATTTAGAATTGGGTTTAATAGATGAAGATGAATTAAAAGAACAGTCAAACTCTATTTTAACTCAAACATCTTATTTATCAGAAACAATTGAAGATTTTAGAAATTACTTTAGACCGAATAAAGAAAAAGAAATTATCTCTCCTAATGAGGTTATCAATGAATCACTAAAGATTATTAATCAGTCTTTAGAGAATAATAATATTAAACTTAGGCTATTAATTAAAGATAATAGTGAAGTAGAGATTTTTTCAAGAGAACTTCTTCAAGTACTTTTAAATATTTTAAAAAATGCAAAAGAAGCTTTAGATAATAAAAAAATTAAGAATAAGAATATTCTGATTTTTATTAAAAAAAGAAATAAAAACATACGAATTGGTATTTATAATAATGGTGGAACAATAAATAAAAAAATATCAAAAAGTATATTTGACCCTTATTTTAGTACAAAAACTGAAAAAATGGGTACGGGACTTGGATTATATATGTCAAAGACAATTATTGAAAAACATTTAGATGGTGAGCTTTCATTTAAAAACTACAAAAGAGGAGTTTGTTTCTTTATTGATTTACCACTATACTTTAAAAAGTAGTAATAAGTAGTATTTTTATAAATACATTGTAATATGTAAATATTATATTAAAGGTTTTTTTATGGATCTTGTAACAACTCTTAATAATCATTCTTTATCTGTTATGCTTTTAACGTTATTAGCACTTTTTTTATTTACAAGAGATAATATTCCTTTAGAAACATCAAGTCTTTTTATTTTAGTTTCATTAACCGTTGGATTTACAGTTTTCCCATACTCTTATAATGACACTTCTATTCATGCGTTAGATTTTTTTTCAGGTTTTGGTCATGAGGCTTTAATTGCTGTTTGTGCTTTAATGATTGCAGGTCAAGGATTGGTTCGAACAGGAGCTTTAGAGCCTGTTGGAAGAGTACTATCAAGATTATGGAGCATATATCCAAAGCTATCGCTGCTTTTAACTTTAGTAGTTGGGGCTATTTTAAGTGCTTTTATAAATAATGTACCTATTGTAATTTTATTACTTCCTATTTTAACAGCAGTCTCTATAAAAACAAAAACATCAGCTTCAAAAGTGTTAATGCCTATGGGATTTGCTACATTAATTGGTGGAATGAGTACAACGATTGGAACATCAACAAACTTACTTGTAGTATCAGTTGCTGTTGATATGGGATTGAAAAGTTTTGGAATGTTTGATTTCTTTTTGCCTGTATTAATTGCATCATTTTTTGCAATTGCTTATTTATGGTTGGTAGTTCCTTATTTATTAAAAGATAAGCAAACGCCTTTAAGTGATACTTCTCCTAGAATATTTACAGCAAAACTACTAATTTCAGAAGAATCAGCTTCTAAAGAGATGCCTTTAGATGAGTTAGTAAAAAAAACAGATGGAATGATGAATGTTTTAAGAGTTCATAGAAATAGTACAGATATGTATATTTTGCCAAATTCAAAAGCTATTATTCAAGCAAATGATATGTTAGTAGTTGAAGATACTCCTGAAAATCTAAAAAGTTATGAAACTATTTTAGATGCTGTTTTATACTCAAGTTTAGGTGCTGTTGATGATGAACATCCTTTAATGGAAGATGAACAACAAATCGCTGAGGTAATAGTTTCTCAAGGCTCAAGATTAAATAATACTACACTTTCTCAAACAAGATTTTTACAAAAAAACGATTTAATTGCTTTAGCACTTCATAGAAGTGGTAAAAAAACAGAAAAAATACTAAAAGATATGGCAGATATAAATCTAAAAGTAGGAGATGTTTTATTAATCCAAGGAAAAAAAGAGAATATTGATGAGTTAAAAAAGAGTAGAGAAGTTTTAGTATTGGATTCTACTTCTGATTTAGCACATTCAAAACAAGCGCCAATTGCATTTTTTATTATGCTTGGTATTGTTAGTGTTTCAGCTCTTGGAATTTTACCTATTGCAATAAGTGCAACTTTAGGTGTATTTTTGATGTTTATGACAAACTGTATAAATTGGAAAGATGCTTCAAATGCTTTAAATACTCAAGTAATATTAATAGTTGTGGCTTCCTTAGCCTTAGGACAAGCACTTCTTAAAACAGGAGCTGCCTCATATTTAGCACATTTATTTGTAAATTTAACTCAAGGAAGTTCAACACTATTTATATTAAGTGGTTTAATGCTTTTAATGGCAATAATGACAAATATAGTATCAAATAACGCAGCAGCTGTAATAGGAACACCAATCTCAATAGCAATTGCACAAGAGTTAAATCTTCCACCAGAAGCTTTTGTTTTAGCTGTATTATTTGGAGCAAATATGAGTTATGCAACTCCAATGGCATATAAAACAAATCTTTTGGTTATGACAGCTGGTGGATATAGTTTTAATGACTTCTTAAAAGTAGGAATTCCTTTAACATTTATCATGTGGATTTCCTTATCTTGGTTATTGATGATATTTTATTCTCTTTGATAATTTATAAAATTTTATACATATGATTTTTAATAATAACAGGCACAAAAAACATAGATACAATATAAGAAATTAAAGTACCACCAATAAGTGCAACTCCTAAACCACCAAATACAGCATCAGTTGCAAGAAGTGATGATGCAAACACCATTGTTAGAACTGTTAGTATAATTGGCTTAGACCTTGTTGCTGTTGCTTTTGCAATAGCTTCATTTGTACTTAGGTTTTCTTCTTTTATTAGAATCTTTGTAAAATCAATAATCAATGTAGAATTTCTTGAATTAATTCCAATAAGTCCAATAAAACCAATAAGTGATGTTGCTGTTAAATAAAAAGTATCATTAGTAAAAATATCCATAATAACATGAGCAAAAATAACTCCTATTATTGATATAAAACTTGATAATACAATTCCACCTGATAATGCAAAACTTTTATAATACATAACCATTAAAAAGAAAATCAAAACAAGTGCAATTATAAATGCACCTCCTAAATCAATAAAGGTATCAATTGTTACTTTTAATTCTCCATCAAAAACTAAATCAAATCTTTCATTTGTAGTTTTATTTACAAAAGATAGATTTAACATATTTGTTTTTATTACTTCATACTCTAAAGATAGATTTTTTAACATTTCATCTCTTGCATTAAGAAGGGGATAAATTTGACTATCTTTATTTGTTTCAGCAATTACATTTATCATCATTGTTAAATTTTTTGATGTTATTGTTGGTTCTTTGATTGTTTTTTTAATATTAACAAACTCTGATAAACTAATCATAAAACCATTTGCATTTATAACTTTTAGATTTTCAAGTTTTTTTTCTAAACTTTTTAAAGAAGAGTCTTTTAATAATCTTGAATCATCTAATCTTAGAAAAATTGGTATTTGACTTTGTGCATTGCTTTCATTTACTACAGATATTTTAATACCTTCATAGGCTAAATAAAGTATGTTTTTTACTTGTTCTAAACTTACTTTACTTTGAATGATTTTATTATTATCAAGTTCAAGTTCGTATTTAATAATATCTTCATCAGCCATAACATCAATATCAACTAAAGTGCTTTGTTTTTTTAGTATTTGTGCAATTTGCATAGCAAAATCACGTCTACTTTCAAATGAATCACCTCCATAAATCTCAGCAACAATTGAGGCTAATACAGGAGGACCAGCAGGAAGTTCTATAAATTTTATATTTGCTTCATATAAAGAACACTTTTTTTGAATAGGCTTTCTTAATTGGCTAATTAGATTATAACTTGTGATTTCTCTATCTTGGGCTTTTTTAATATTTACCATCATTTCAGCTTGAGATTGTTTATCTTTTAAGGCACTTTGTTTTACAAGTGCTGCAAAATCAAGCGGTTGGCCTTCACCTAAAAAAACTGAAATATTTGTAATATTTTCGTTTTTTTGAAGTTGTTTTGATATACATCTTGTAATTTCTTTTGTTTGATTGATAGAAGATCCATCTTTTAAATCTACATAAATTGAAAATGTATCAGAGTTTTTACTTGGAAGCATTTTTGCTTTTACAATATTTGTAGGAAAAGTTGCGATACTTAAAATAAATAAAACTAAAGTGATAAAATATACTAAATATGATTTTGTTTTATTTTCTAATATACTATAAATAAATTTTTCTAATTTCATAAATAAATCCTATAAAAATTTCTTGATTAAATACGGTGTAAAAGCGTAAGCTACAAATAAAGACATAAATAATGAAATCGGTACAAAAACAGGAAGAGGGTGCATAAATTGTCCCATCATTCCACCTACAAAAAACATAGGAATAAATGTCATTATAATAGCAATTGTTGCGATATTTGTAGCATTTCCTATTTCATTTGTAGCATTTATTGTAAGTATTGAAATATCTGCATTTTTATTTATTTGTCTATGTCTATGAATATTTTCTATTACAATAATAGCAGCATCTACAAGCATTCCAAGTGATACCAAAAGTGCAAAAAGTGTGATTCTATTTATTGTTTCTCCAATAATTAAACCAACAAATAAAGTAAGAGATAAAATCATAGGAACAGTTAAAGATACAATCATTGCTTCTTTAAATCCAAGAGAAAATATTAGTAAAACAGCAATTATAAAAATAGAAATTACAAGATTTAAAACAAGTGAGTTTACAGCATTATTTGCTGTATATCCATCATCTCTTGTAATAGTATAAGCAATATGTTTATTAAGCAAGGAATCTTTTTGAGTATTCATAAAAGCAAATATTTTTTCATTTATAATAACAGAGTTTGAACCTTTTAGTTTTGAAACACTTAATGTTACTTGATTTAATTCTTCAAAATTCCCATCTTGGTTTTTTTGATAAAGTATGGCTTCTTTTTTATTTTGAATATCAAATGTTCTTTCTACAAGTGCTACATCTTTTAAATAAATTGGAACATTTTGATTTATAGCAACTATAATATTTTCTATATCCTTACTTGACTGTATTGCTTGTTTTATTCCAAATACTACAAGTTCATTTGTATTTGTATATGCATTTATATTTGGAAGTTTTAAAGATAAAGCTTGAATTTGTTTCATAATACTTGCAAGGGATAAATTGTATTGTGAAATCTTTTTAGCATCTACTAAAATATTGTATTGCTCTTTTTTTTCTCCTTTTAAATCAACTAAAGCAACATTTTTTATTTTATTTATTTCTTTTGTTAGTTTATTAACTTCATTAAAAAGTTTAGTTTGAGAAATTACATCTTTACCATCTTTTTTCTTTGCATAAAAAGCAATTGTAGCTATTGGAATATCTGTATCAATATCCATTGTTTTAATGATTGGTTGTTGCGCACCTTTTGGCATTAAATCCATATTTCTCATAACTTGATCATAAAGTTTTAGATTTGATTCTTCTTTATCTTGGCCAATAAAATATTGTGCTTGTACAATTCCTACTGAATCTTTTGCATAAGAGTATATATGCTCAACGCCTTTAATCTCTTTTATTTTTTTTTCTAAAGGTTCAATAATTACTTTTTGTACTTCACTAGCACTAGCACCTGGTAGGGCAACTATTACAGCACCTCCACTTACTTTTATTTGTGGATTTTCTTCTCTTGGCATTAAAATCAACGAAATATATCCAAGTGCTAAAATAAACATAATTGAAATAGCAGTTAGGGGATGATTTATAAAAGCAAGTGATAGTTTTCCTGCAATATTTAAATCTTTTCCTATTTTTTCATTATTCATTCTTTATCCCTATTTTCTATAAAATCAGGAATATAAATATTTGAATACATTCCAGGATAAATGATTTTATCTTTTTTATCAAAAGATATTTTTAAAATAAATGAATGAGTTTTTTCATTTATATTTGGAATAATTGCATCAATTTTACCTTTTGTTTTTAGATTAATAGAAGAGATAAAAATATCAACTTCTTGATTTAATTTTAAACTATTTAGATATTTTTGAGAAACATCAGTTTTGATTTTTAAATCTGTTAAATCAGATAGTATAAAAGCAGGGGAACTTGGCATAGCCATTTCTCCAGTTTTAATATACTTTTTAACTACAAGTGCATCATTTGGTGCTTTAACTTTTAAATAGTTATATTCATTTTTTACTTCTTTTAGTTTTGCTTTTGCAATTAAAATCATATTTTTTGTATTTAATAACTTTAATTGTAATTGTTCAAAATCATATTTAGGTACTAAGTCTTGTTTATAAAGTCTTTGATATCTTTGAGTATTTAGTTTAATATTATTATAGTTATTTTGTAAAATTTGTAAATTTAATAGTGCTTCATTTTTTTTAGAATCAATATTTGATGAATCAATCTCATAAAGCAATTGACCTTTTTTTACAAAAGAACCTTCACTTACATAAACATTTTTTATAAATCCCATATTTCTACTTGATATAACTTTTTCATTATCAGAAATTACAGTTCCTGAAAGTTCAATTTCATTAGCAAATATATTTATACAAATACAGCTTAATAAGAATTTTTTAATCATTTTTTCCCTTTAAATTTAAACCTAAGTCTAAAGTGATTTTTGCAAGAGCAAGAGTGTTTTCATATTTTGCCATTAACACTTGTGCTTTACTATTTTGAAAGTTTGCCTCTTGTTTTAGTAATTCACTCATTGAAATCAATCTATTTTTATACATAAGTTTTGATTGTTCTACAATTTCTTTAGCTAAAATTTTTGCTTGAACTTTTTCTTTTAGAATTGCTTCTTTTGTTTTTACATTTAGCAAATCTTTTTGAAGTTCAAGTTTTATAAAATCTTTTGTTTTTTCATAATCTAAAATTGATTGTTTATATGTGATTTTTGTTTGTTGTTTTTTGATACTTTTTGTATTGTCAAATAAAGAGTAATTTATACCAATCATAGCAGTATAATAATCTTTATCATCTTCAAAAGTAAGTTTATCATCATTAAACCCATACTCTAAGTGAGAATATACACTTGGAAAATATGAACTTTTTGCAATATCAATATTTTTTTTCATAGCAGATTTATTTATTTTTTGTAATTTTAGTTCATCTCTATTTTTTAAAGCTTCATGTAAAAGTGTAGTAAAATTCGTTATATCGTAGTGAATAGTCTTTAATTCTTTTACATTTGAAATCTTATCATTTGAAGATAAAAATCTTAAATACTCTAAGGCAAGTTCATAGTTATTTGTAGCTTCTATAACTTGGGCATTAATATTTAGCTTATGTAACCTTGCTTGGTTTACATCAATTTTTGTAACTAAACCTTCTTTATGAAAAGCAATAGCTGATTTTAAAACAAAGTTAATAGAGTCTTGTGCTTTTTTACTTGCATTGATAAACTCTTTTGCAATTACTGCTTGATTATAAGCTTTTAAAACTTCATAAGATAGATATTTTTTATTAAGAGTAAGTTTTAAAATTTCTGCTTTTTGTTTTAGTTTTAAAATCTCTTTTTGTTTTGATAGTTTAAAACCTGTAAAAAGTGGTAAATCATAAGTAAGTTTAGTAGTGAAATTATTTCTTGAATCTGGATAGTTTAAATTTTTTGGTTCTTTATTGAAATCACCATTATTTTCAGAAAAACCAAAATCATTAAAACTAGCTTCACGTGAAGATAACTTTGAATTAAAAACATATCCTGAGTGATTTGTTCTGCTTATTTCTTCACTAAGGTTTATTTTTCCATAAGAAATCGCATTTATATTTTCTATATCAAGTTTGGATATTTTTGTATTTAGTTTTTGTTTTTGTAAGTTTTTATCATTTTGAAGAGTTAAATTTAATACATCATTAAAATCAACTATTTGTGCAAAAACAGATGTTGAAAAAATAATAAGTAAAAAATATTTAATCATAATATCTCCTATATTTTATATATAGGGATATTATACTCTAAAAATGCATAAGTTTAATATAAATCAAACTTATGATTAATTATATATTTATTATAAGTTGAACTTATAATAAAGAGTCTATCTTAACTTTATACTCTAAGTCTTTTCCAGCTAGTGGATGATTGAAATCAACAGTAACTTGATGTTCAGTAATTTCTTTTACAATAATTTGTAAAGGTTGACCTTCTTCATCTTCACCTTGAATTTGCATACCAACTTTTAAATCTTTTATATCTTTAAAATCTTGCATTGGAAGAGTTTGTATTCCACTTGGATCATATTCACCATAAGCTTCAGCAGCTGGAACTACAAAACTTGCAGCTTCTCCTGCTTTCATATTAATAATTCTAGCTTCTAATCCTGGAATTACTTGTCCTACACCAAATGAAAATTCAAAAGGTTTATTACTTCTACTTCCATCTACTACTTCACCATCTACTTTAACTTCAAATAATATTTTAACATTTTGATTAATTTCTATAGGCATTTTGGCCCCTTATTTTTGATTTATGAACTATATAATATTTAGGATAAAATATCAAATATAAATTAACAAGATTTATTAAAGAAAATTAAAGAAGTATGGAAAATATAGAGTTTTCCATATGATCGTCACTTAAAGGATTGTGCTAGATTTCCAATTAAAAGTTGCCATCCATCAATAATGATAAAGAAGATAATTTTAATAGGTAGGGATATCATTACAGGTGGTAACATCATCATCCCTAATGACATAAGAATAGAAGCTACAATAATATCAATAACTAAAAATGGTAAGAATATTAAAAAGCCTATTTCAAAGGCTGTTCTTAGTTCACTTACAATAAATGCAGGCATTAAAAGTGTTAATGGTACATCATCAATATTTTTTGGATTTGGCTCTTTTTTAATTCTATAAAATAGGGCTAAATCTGATTCTCTTGTATTTTTAATCATAAAATTTTTAAAAGGCCCAATACCTCTTTCAAATGCTACTTCATAACTAATTTCTTTATCCATATAAGGCTTGATACCTTCTTCCCATGACTTTTTACCATAAGGCTCCATAATAAAAATTGTTAAAATTAAACATAATGAAATTACGATTTGAGTAGGAGGAGTTTGTTGTAAACCCATTGCTTGTCTAAGTAATGAAAATACAATAACAAGTCTTGTAAAAGAAGTTACCATAAGCAATAAAGTAGGTGCAAGAACAAATAGAGCAAGAATAATTGCAATATTAATTGTTTTTACAAATTGAGCTGGTTCTTCTACAGAAGCTACTGATAAATTTATTAATGGTGCATCAGCTGCAAATAATGATATTGAGAATATTAATAAGCTTATAAGTAGTTTCAATTATTGTCCTGTTTAAAAATAGAAAATTATAATATCAGAAGAATGATTAAACTATAAGTAATTTTCTTATAGTTTATTTTCCTCTTCTTTGTATATATCCAAGTTCTTCAAGTTTATTATAAATTTTACTTACAATACCTCCTGCTGCAGAACCACCATGTCCACCATGTTCAACGATAACTGTTACAACATATTTAGGATCTCTATAAGGTGCATATGTTGTAAGCCATGCGTGTGATCTTTGATAATAATCTAGTTCACTTTCTTTCATTCTTTTCTTTTCAGATTGAGGAATAGTAACAACTTGTGCAGTTCCTGTTTTTGAAGCAATTGCTATTTCTGATTTTATATGTCTTTTTGCTGTTCCATTAGGATGATAAGTTACCTCATACATTCCTTTTCTTACAATTGGTAAAAACTCTTTTGGAATATCAACTTCAGTTGGTTCTTCATAATTAAGCTTATATAAATGTGGTTTTGGAAGTTTCCCTGTTGCTAAATATCCAGTATATCTTGCCATTTGCATTGGAGTTACTAATACATTTCCTTGACCAATTGAAGAAATAAGAGTTTCCCCAACATACCAAGGTTGATTAAATCTTTTTTGTTTCCAATCTTTATTTGGATTAATTCCTACAAATTCATTTAGCTGATCAACACCAGTTTTTTGCCCAAAACCTAATTTATCTAAAGTATTTGAAATATTATTAATACCAATTTCCATACTAGCTTTATAAAAAAAGTCATCACAACTTTCTCTAATAGCTTTTATAAATCCAACAGTTCCATGTCCTGTTGTTTTCCAACATCTAAAGTTTCTATTTCCAACTCTATGTGAACCATTATCATAAACTTTATAATCTCTACTAAGGCCATTTTCTAAAAAAGATAAAGCAATACCCATTTTAATTACAGAACCAGGAGGATAAAGTCCATTTATTAATTTATTTGTAAAAGGATGGTTAAAATCATTTCTCATTTTTTCCCACTCTTTTGTAGATATTCCTTCTGCAAAAATATTATTATCAAATTCAGGAAAAGATGCACCTGCTAAGATTTCTCCATTATGAGCATCCATTACAATTACAGCACCACTTTTTTTGCCAAAAATATCTTGAATATATTTTTGTAGTTTTATATCAAGAGAGATTTTAATATTATTATCAGTTGAAGGTTCTTGTTCTTCTAGTACTTCAATTTCTTCATTAAGTGCGTTAACTTTTACGTCTTTATATCCAACTTTACCTTGTAGAATTTCATTGTAATATTTTTCTAAACCATTTTTACCAATAATTTTATGATGTGCTTCAAGCTCTTGATTTATAATGTCATTTTTTGATGCTTTTCCTACATAACCAATAATATGTGAAGCAACCTTTCTATAAGGATAATGTCTTTTTACAGCTGATTCAATTTTGACATTATCTTGTGAAGCAATTAGTGTATATTTTGGAAAAAACTCATCATAAGGAATATAATCAATTATAGGAACATAATCATGATTATAAGGAGAATCCTTTCTTCTATATATTTTCATTAACTCTTTTTCTTCAAAAGCAGGAAAATGTTTGCTTATTAATGCAATTGCATCTTGTAGTTTTTTCTTATTTTTATATGATGCTAAATGTGGTTCAATTAATATTGAAAATCCCATTTGATTAACAGCTAATTTTTCGCCATTTCTATCTTCTATTACACCTCTAATAGGAGCTTTTAATACTCTGTGAATATAATTTCTTTTTGATAATTCTTCATAATAAGTATTTGATTTAATACTTAAAAAATATACTCTTGATAATAGAGTTCCCATAAGTATAATAATAAAAATGAATATGATATTTAACCTATATTTCAAAAGAAAACTCCAAAAAATAATAAATCAATTATAAGATTTATTAAAATAGTTGTGAATATATCAAAAGTCATATCCATACTAATAGACCAAATAATAATAATTCCAACATAAAAAAGTAAGATAAATATATAATCATCAAACTTATGTAAAGATACAACTCTATTAATTAAAGGTATTACAAATATATATAAAAATAAGGATAATAGCGTAAGACTTAGAGGTTTTAATCCTGCATTAATTTCAATAAATATAAAAGTAAGAATAATAAAAAATAAAGAGTATAAATATTTATTTTTTAAGCATACTGAAAAACCCATAAATAAAATTCCAGCTAATAAAATCATCATAAAATGAATAGAAGATATAGTATTTATTGTAATTATAAATATTAATAAAGTGAAAAGAAAAATTGGGTTATATAAATTATTTTGTGTCATTAAATAGTATGCTTTACTTTGATTTTGTTGGGATTATAATATAAATGTTCTTATGTTTATATCAAATTAGTTTTGTTTATTTTTATTAGATAAATCATAAATAAATGAAAATATCTCAGCAACAGCTTTATACATACTACCAGGAATTTCTTTATCTATATCAATTTGAGATAATAACTCAATTAAATCTTCATCTTTTTTAATTGGAATATTATTATCTTTGGCTAATTTAATAATATTTGTAGCTGTTTGTCCCTTACCTTTTGCAGTTACTCTTGGAGCTTGATCTGTTCCTTGTTCATATTTTAAAGCAGCAGCTTTTTGAACAAAGTTAGGATTATCAATCTCTTTTTTCATTTTATACTCTTATATTTAAACCAGAATCTAAATCATCATTATAAGGATTTACATAAACTTCTGTTTTTTTTGTTTCTTCTGTTTTATCTTCTTCTAAATTAAGAAGTTTAATATTAACAGGGATTAATTCTACACTATTAAGAGCTTTTTTTAGCTTTTGTAGATTTTCTTTTACTGCAATTTTAAAATGCTCTCTTTGTGCATAAATTGATAAATCTAATTTATTTTTATCATATAAAGATAACATCAAATCAACTTTTCCAAAATCTTTTAGTGTTAAATTAATTTGACAATAAAACTTTTCTTCATCAACTTTTTTCATATTTATTGTTCCATCTTCTAGCATATCCCAAAAAAATGGAACATAAACATAATTTGAATTTGCAGTTAAAGATAAAAGTTGATGATAATCAATTTGAACTAGCATTTTTTCAACTTGTTTTGCTAGTTCTTGAGATTTTGGGTCAGTTTTACTTACTAACTCTTCACTCATTTGTAGTAATACTGATTTCATATCATTTGAACTTTGATTTACATCATTTTTGAGAAAGTTATTAGGCATTTGAATATTTTCTTTTATCATTGTTTCAATTTTATCAATAGTGTTAAAAATCTG
>NZ_JBGUES010000045.1:0-14480 GCF_041821165.1 Poseidonibacter sp.
GTAGTGCAATAAAAGAGCAAGAAATAGGAATGATTCAAGTAAATCATGCAGTAAATGAACTTGATAAAATGACACAAGAAAATGCAGCTACATCAGCTGATATTGGAAACTTATCTAATGAAGTTGCTACTCTTTCATCAAGACTTCTTGGAATTACTTCTAAAGCTGTAATTACTGATAAATATTATGATATGGTTGATGATATTGACTTAATTCAAAAAATATCAAAATTTAAAAACAATAATATTAACTTTAAAAAGAAATACTTTAGTGATTTAAATTCATATAAAACATTAAGTGTAATAGAAAATAAAGATACACAATTAGGAAAATGGATATTAGATTGTGAAAATCAGAATAAAGCATATACTAATTCTAAAGAATGGAAAAAATTAAAAGAGAGAAAAGAACAATTTCATATAATAATGCAAAAGTTTATGGATTTAAATGCCCAAAAAGTAAATAATGAAGAGTTAAGAAAAGTTGCAAAAGAAGTTGAATATTTAACTGGTGATTTATTTAGTTCTTTAAATGATATAGCAGTTGTTAATACAAAGATACTAAGAGAAAAGAATTAATTTACTCTAATTAAAAGAGTATAAACAATTAGCTATAATAAAAGATAAATAGATTAATAAAAGAGAGAAAATGAGCGGTAATAATGAAAATAATCCTTTGCATGGAATTAAATTAGAGATGATTATAACAAAGCTTGTAGAAGAGTTTGGTTGGGATGAATTATCTAAGCGTATAAATATCAGATGTTTTTATAGTGATCCTTCTGTAAAATCTAGTTTGAAATTTCTTAGAAAAACACCATGGGCTAGAACAAAAGTTGAGAATTTATATTTAAGAACGTTTAAAAATTAATAAGAAAAATTAATTATATGAAACTAATGAATATTATACTAACATATGTTTTTAAATAAATATAGGATTTTATAATATGATTAAAAAAATAGATACAAATAGTGATGAATTTCAAATAGAGTTTGAACTTACAAAACAATTTACAAATAAAGTAATTGAAAATTTTAAATTTGCTTATAACCCAGAAGATGAGGTAAATGAATCAATTCAAATGGGTCTTACAAGAAATAAAATAATTTATGGAAAAAGATATTGTCCATGTTTTATGGTTATTGGAGATACAAAAGAAGAACAAAAAGCTGCTGATAATAGATTATGTCCATGTAAACCAGCTTTACAAACAGAAATTCCAGAAAAAGGGAACTGTCATTGTGGAATTTTTTGTACACCCCAATTTGCAGAACAAAATGCAAAAGATATTGATTTACATGAAGCAGTTGCTACTCATTCAAGAGGTCTTACAAAAGAAGAGTGTGAGCAATTATTACAAAAAGAAGATATTAATTCTCAAGAGTTAGAATCACTTCTTGAAGCAAGAGAATTAGGTTTTGTTAAATTTAATTTAGTTGATACAAGAGAGTGGATGGAATGGGTAGGTACAAGAATTAAAGGTACTGATTATTTAATTCCAACAACTTCGTTTTATCAAGCATTAGAGCGAATTGATGATCAAAAAAGTACACCAGTTGTAGTTTATTGTCACGCTGGTAGTAGAAGTGCTTATTGTCAAAGAATTATGTTAGATTTAGGATATAAGTCTGTTACAAACTTAGATTATGGTATTGCAACTTTCCAAGGCGAAAGAGAAAGCGGAGATATCTAAAATTAGAAAAGATGATATATTTTAAAATATATCATCTTTTATTTCATCTGAATACTTTTTAATTAAATGCATTATTGATATAAAAAATGTCACCATTGCAGGCCCAATAATCATTCCCCAAAAACCAAATGTTGAAAGTCCAGCTACAATAGAAAAGAATATAAAAACTTCATTTACATTTGTAGGTGTTTTTACTATTTTTTGATTAATATATTTAATAATTATAGGTTTAGCAAAGGTATCTGCAAAAATCGAAATCATTAAAATAGAATAAACAGCAATAACAATGGCATTAGAAATAGAGCCTGTTACAACTTCATATATTACAATAGGAAGCCACATTATAATTCCTCCAACAACAGGAATTAGTGAAGCAAAACCATATAATACTCCAAGTAATAATCCATCGTATCTAAAGAATGTTAGAAAGAATCCAAATAAAAAACCTTCAAAAATTGCAGTAACTAAAATAGAGTATAAAACTACTGTCATCACATTTGATGATTCATAAAATAAAGTAATAGAATCATCTTTTTTTATAGGTAATAAATCTTTAATATAAGTAGATAAACCTTTTGCATAAAGCGTAAAAAAGAAGAAAAATATTAAAATCATCACCATATCAATCATAAATGATGCAGAGTTTTTACCTAAATATGCACCAATTGATAAAATATTTTTAGCAACTTGAGCAAAATCAATTTTTTCTAATATTTGATTTAATTGTTGTTTTAAAAACAAAAAATCATCTGAAATATTTTCAACCCAAAGTTTTACATTTTGAAAACTTTTTACTAATATTTGTTGGTCAATATGATTGAAAAAATTAGCAAATGAAAAAATACAATACATAACAGGTATAAAGAATATTGCTCCAAGAGTAAAGGTCATTATACTTGTTGAAATAGCTCTACTTTTTAATCTTAATTCAATAAATGAGGTTAAAGAGTTTGTTGCAACCGCTAAAAGTAGGGCAACAAACATAGCTTTTAAAAATGGATTAAAAAGCTCTACCATAAAAAATATTGTAATAGCAGCAATAAAAATTAAAAAGTAAATTGGTCTCAAAATAGATTTCCTTGGCTATCAAGTTTTTCGCTATTTGGATAAGATAATCTAAACATTTCATACGTTTTTACACTAGCAATTCTTCCTCTTGCTGTTCTTTCTATATAACCATTTGCTAATAAATACGGTTCAATTGCATCTTCAATTGTTCCCTCATCTTCACTTAAAGCAGCTGCCATAGTAGATAATCCCATAGGTTTACCTTTATTAGAAATAAGTAGTTCAAGTAGATTAATATCCATCTCATCAAAACCAGTTTCATTTACTCCTAGTTCATCAAGTGCAAATTTACATCTTTTGATATAAATTGTATCTTCATCTTCAACTTCAGCAAAATCTCTAACTCGTCTTAGAAGTCTTAGTGCAACCCTTGGCGTTCCTCTACTTCTTCTTGATATTTCATAAGCTGAGTCTTTTTCACAAAACTTATCTAATTTAATAGAAGCTTTTTCTATAATTTTTGCTAATTCATCATGATTATAAAACTGCATTCTAAAATGCATACCAAATCTTTCACGTAAAGGATTTGATAACATACCAGCTCTTGTTGTTGCTCCAATTAAAGTAAATCTTGGTAAATCAATTTTTACAGTTTGAGCAGCAGGACCAGAACCAATTATAATATCTAATCTATAATCTTCCATTGCAGGATATAAGATTTCTTCAACAGCAGGTGAAAGTCTGTGTATTTCATCAATAAATAAAATATCACCTTCTTCTAGATTTGTTAAAATTGCAGCTAAATCGCCAGATTTTTCAATCATTGGACCTGCTGTAATTTTAATATTTGTATTCATTTCATTAGAAATAAGATAAGAAATTGTAGTTTTTCCAAGTCCTGGAGGTCCATAAAAAAGTATATGATCAAGTGCTTCTTCTCTTTTTTTAGAAGCTTCAATAAATACTTTTAAATTTCTTTTTATTTTTTCTTGGCCAATGTAATCATCCCAAGAAGATGGACGAAGACTTACTTCTGTATTATCTTCTTCAAAAGATACTGATTCAACTTCTACTACTCTTTCCATATTTTAGTATTCTTCCTCTTTAGATGGAAAACTTGCATCTTGAACATCACTTCTATATTGATTAACAGCATTTTTTACAAGTTGCGCACCATCTAAATAATGTCTTACAAATTTTGGTTTAAAGCTTTCAAAGAAACCTAACATATCAGACCAAACTAAAACTTGTCCATCTGTTACATTTCCTGCTCCAATTCCAATAACTGGAATATTTACAGCATCAGTAATTTGTTTTGCAACATCACTCATAACACCTTCAACAACAAGTGCAAATGCTCCTGCTTTTTCAACAGCTAAGGCATCTTTTATTAATTGTTCTGCATCTTCTTTTGTTTTTCCTCTAACTTTATATCCACCTTCACTTCTTACATATTGTGGCATAAGTCCAATATGACCCATTACAGCAATTGAATTTGATGTTAAATGTTCTATAATATCTGCTCTATCTTCTCCACCTTCAACTTTTACAGCTGCTGCATTTGTTTGTTGATAAACTTTTACTGCATTTAAAAGTGCTTCATCTTTATTTATATATGTTCCAAAAGGCATATCTAATATAACAAAAGCTTTAGGTGCTCCTGTACAAACTGCATTTGTATGATAAATCATTTGCTCTAAAGTTGCTGATAAAGTATCAGGTTTTCCTGCAAAACTCATATTTAAACTATCACCTACTAAAATCATATCTGCCATTTCTTCAAAAAGTTTTGCAAATAGTGCATCATAGGCTGTAATAACTGTTAATTTTTTATTATTTTTTGCTTTTTTTATTTTTGTTATGTTCATTTTTTCAAAATCATTAATGATTATACTCATGTATCTTTTTCCCTAAAATTATTTAATATTTAATCCTGATTATATCGAAATAAATTTTATTTTATAACTATACAAGCTTATATTTGTTTTTATAATTTAAATATCAAGAAAAATTTAGATAAAATAGAAACTTTATATAACATATTAGGATTTTTTTGATGAAACAAAACAATATTGAAAATAGTGATAAAAAATTAGTTGGTTATATCACTGCGTCAATTCCAGATAATAACTTTACAGTAGATTTAGCATTAAGCATTAAAGAAGCAGGTGTTGATACGCTTGAATTAGGAATTCCTTTTTCAGATCCAGTTGCAGATGGTCCTGTTATTGAAAAAGCAAATTTAATTGCATTAAATAATGGTTTTAAACTTACAGATCTTTTTGAAGTATCTTCAAAAATAGCACCACAAATGGATACTTTATGGATGGGATATATGAATCCATTTTATAAATATGGAATAGAAAACTTTTTGAAAAAAGCACAAGAGTTTGGAATAAATGGAACAATTATTCCTGATGTTCCTTTTGAAATGGCAGAAGATTTATTACCTTTATACAATAAATATAATATTTCAAATATCTCTTTTGTTGCACCAACACATAATGAAAATAGAATTAAAAAAGTAGTTTCAAATAGCCAAAAATTTATTTATATGGTAGCTTACGCTGGTATTACAGGAAGTGGTCAAAAAGAAGATTTAACTTCAATTATTCAAAATGTTAGAAAATATACTAATACACCTTTATATATAGGTTTTGGTGTTGATGAAAACACTTGTAAAGATAAGGTAAAAGGTGTTGATGGTGTTATTGTTGGTAGTGCATTTGTAAAACATATAATTGATGATTCTTTATCAAATAATGAAAAAATTAAAAAAATATCATCTCTTGCAAAAGAGATAAAAGAAAAAATTAACGAATAATTATGCATATTTTAAATAGAGATATTGAATTTTTAGAAGAGGATAGGGAGTGTTCATATTTTAGCGAACAATCTTCAGATATGAGATATAAATATATGCACTCATGTTCAACTTCACAATACCAAGCTATGTTAGAGAGAGGTTGGAGAAGATTTGGGAAAATGCATTTTGTACCAGAGTGTAAAACTTGTACAAAATGTATCTCAATGAGAATTGATGTAAAAAATTATAAATTTTCAAAATCAGAAAAAAGAGTAATAAATAAAAATAAAGATACTAAACTTTATATAAGACCACCATCAATGACTCTTGAGCATTTATCTTTATATGATAAATATCATAAATTTATGAATGATAAAAAAGGATGGCCTTATTCTGCAATAGAGCCAGATGATTATAAAAAATCTTATGTAGAATCAAAAGAAGAGTATGCAAAAGAGCTTTTATATATGAAAGATAATAAGTTAATTGGTGTTGCTTTAGTAGATATTTTACCAAACTCTATTTCTTCAATTTATTGTTATTATGACCATGATTATAGTGATTTATCAATTGGAAAATTTTCTATTTTAGCACAGATAAAAATAGCAAAAGAGTTGAATATTCCTTATATTTATTTAGGTTATTGGATAAAAGATCATTATTCAATGGGATATAAAGAAGCATACCAGCCTTTTGAAATTTTAGTAAATAGACCTAACTTATTTGAAGAAACAATATGGGATAAATATGAATTATAATTTAGTTGTAATAATAAGTATAATAATATGTGCTATACTTTCACTACTTATAAGTTATTATGGAGTTTTATTAATTTTAAATGAAAATAGTTCTTTATTTAAAATGGCACAACTAATAATAGCAATAGTATCTATGACAACATTTTATGCTCCAATAAAACATATGATATTAAAATACACAAAAATAGATGAAGGTGAAGAAAAGAATGATTAAGTATTTAGTACTTTTTATGTTAAGTATATCAGTTGCTTGTGCTAATGATATCCAAACAGATGAAATAAATGAAGAAGCAAAAGTTGATTGCCTTATCTTAAAAGACAAGAATTCAATTATATGTAAATTTGAAGCAGTTAGAAGTACTGATGATCAAAATGTTACTTTACAGTGGATTAATCCAGAAGGTGATATTTCAAGAACTAGAGATATGATAGTTCCTTCAGGTCATGGTTCTATTTATGACTTTAGATTTATTGAAGGTAGAGCTCTTGGTGAGTGGACTTTTAAAGCTATTGTAGATTCTAAAGAGTATACAACTCAATTTGAATTAAACTAGAGTTTTAAATCACATAAGATAAAAATCTTATGTGATAATGAAACTTGTAATTGTGTATCCTATAAATGAGAATATCCAAGCTGTTCCTGTTGTAAATACAAATAAATAAGCTAGATATTTCCATCCTCCTGCTTCTCTTGCAAATACCATTGATGCTGCTAAACAAGGTAAATAAATCATTACAAATATAATAAATGAAACTGCTGATGCTAATGGAATATTGTTTTTAATTTTTTCAATTAAGCTTTGAGAATTTTCATCATTATCTTCACCTAATCCATATAAAATACCAAGAGTTGATACTACAATTTCTTTTGCAGCAAGTCCTGTTTCTAAGGCAACTGCCATTTTCCAATCAAATCCAAGAGGTTCAAATACTGGCTGAGTAAATTTACCAACTTTACCTAAGTATGAATTTTCTAAATTATATAATGAAAGCTCACTCTCTAAGAAACTTGCTTCTTCATCACTTTGTGCTTGTTCAATTTTTACTGCATATTGCTCTTCCATAAGAGGATATTTAGGATAATTTGAAGCAAACCAAATAAGTAAAGATGCTACTAAAATATATGTTCCCGCTTTTTTTAAGTACATCAATGCTTGATTTGAAACTGTATGCCAAATTAGTTTAAATGAAGGCATCCTATATTTTGGCATTTCCATTACAAATGGTTCATCTTCACTTTTAAATACAACAACTTTTAAAATCTTTGCAGCAAATAAGCCTAATATCGCACCTGAAATATATATTAAAAATAGAATATTTCCAGCATTTTCTTCACCAAAAAATGCACCAGTAAATAGAACATAAATAGGAAGTCTAGCACCACATGACATAAATCCAATAATAAATAAAGTAAGTAGTCTATCTCTTTCATTTTTTAGAGTTCTAGCTGCCATATATGCAGGAACAGAACATCCAAAACCTGAAACTAATGGAATAAATGATTTTCCATGTAGTCCAAATTTATGAAAAAAACCATCAAGTAAAAATGCAACTCTACTCATATATCCAGTTGTTTCAAGTAGGGCAATTCCAAAAAATAGTATTACAATATTGGGAACAAATAAAATAACAGCTCCCACACCAGCAATTGCACCATCACCTATAATTGAAGATAATTGATTATCTCCTAAAATTTGTTTTGTAGAATCAATTAAACTTGCAAAAAATGCATCAATCATATCCATTGGAATATTTCCAATTTCAAATGTTAATTGAAATAATCCCCACATTAAAAAAAGAAAAATTGGTAAACCAAAAAGTTTATGAATTAAAAATGAATCTATTTTATCAGTAATAGTTTTTGCACTTATTTTCTTTTGTTTAACAACTTCTGTTACAAGACCTTTTGCAAAAGCAAATTTTTCATCATTAAAAATATCATCAATATTTTTTGTATTGTAATGAATATGAAAATGCTCAAAAGCATTATTTAATAAAGGTTGTAATTGTATCCATATTGGTTCATCATGAAATGTTTTATAAGTTTGTTTATCTTCTTTTAAAAGCTTAATTGCTAACTGTCTATATGTATAATTAGTTTTAAAACCTGTTTCTTCAAACAACTTTGTAATATTTGATATCTCTTCTTCAATTACATCTGAAAAAATTAGTTTTGTAGGAAGTTTTTCATCATTAAATTTTTGAACAATTGATTCTAATACATTTTCTAAACCAATTTTTTTAGCAGCACTTGTTTTAATTGTTGGCTTTCCAAGAAGTTTACTTAATTGTATTTCATCTATTTGTATTGATTCATTTATTGCTTCATCAATCATATTTAAAACAACAATCATTTTCTTATCTAAAGCTAATAATTCTGATGTAAGATATAAGTTTCTTTCTAGATTTGTAGAATCCAATACATTTAAAATAATATCATAAGGTGAATTATCTAAAAACTCTTTTGTAACTTTTTCTTCTTGTGTATAATCATTTAAAGAATAAGACCCAGGTAAATCCGTAATTTCAATTTCATAACCTTTATAGTTAAAAAGCACTTCTTCTTTTGCAACTGTTACACCTGAAAAATTTCCAACTCTTAATCTTGAGTTTGAAATAGAGTTAATAAGCATTGACTTACCAACATTTGGCTGTCCTACTAATGCAACTTTTATTTTTTTTATTTCTTTAAAATCTTTTACTAACATTTTTCTACTTCTATTTTTGCAGCTTCTGAAATTCTTAATGCAATTTTTGAGTTATTAATTTTTATTTCTATTGTACTTTTTGCAAGCGTAATACCAACAACTGAAATTGTTGAGCCTTTTACTATTCCAAAAGAATAAAATCTATTTTTTAATACACTATCACAATCTATTTGTTTAATAATCGCAGATTCTTTGATATTTAATTTATCAAGAGTCATATATGTTTCCTTCTTTGAATCGATAATGATTATTATAATGAAAATGTTCTTTTTATTTCTTGATATAAGTCAATAAATTTCAGTTTATTTAAAATTATTAAAGTAAAAATAGTGAAACTTTATTATTAGAAGAAAAAAATTACTATTTGAACTTTTTGTAAACTTTAGATATACTACCCTAAATTTCACAATTATTAAGGGCATATTTTTATGATTAATAGCGAAGATGTTATCGACGAACTAAAAAAAATTGTTAAACAAAAAGGTCTTAAGTATACAGAACAAAGAGAAATTGTTCTTTCTATTTTAATTCATGCAACTGACCATTTAAGCGCAGAAGAAGTATATAATAAAATAAAAACTCAATATCCAGAATCAAATATCGGAATAGCTACTGTTTATAGAGCACTTAGCTTTTTAGAAGAAATTGATTTAATTACTTCTATTACATTTGGTACAGATGGAAAAAAATACGAAAGTAACTCTAAATCTCATCATGATCACTTGATTTGTACAAAATGTGGAAAGATAGTTGAGTTTGTAGATGCAGAGATTGAAAAAAGACAAGATAGAATTGCAGAAGAGAATCATTTTGTAATTACAAGCCATTCAATGCAATTATATGGTACTTGTGCAGATTGTCAATAATATATTAAGAGCGTAACTCTTAATATATTTCTTTTTATAAAATATCAGATTTTATTTCTTCAACCCATAATTTTATTCTTTCATCAGTTAAATCATCTTGATTATCTTCATCAATTACTAATCCAACAAACTTCCCATCTATTTCAGCTTTTGAATCATCATGATTATAACCTTCACTTGATGTAAAACCTATAATATTTGCATTTGTTGAACTAATATGTTCATACATAATACCTAAGGCATTACAAAATTCATCACTATAACTTTCTTGATCTCCTAAGCCAAATAAGGCGATAGTTTTATTTGATAAATCCAAAGATTTAAATGAATCCCAAGCTTCATCCCAGTCATCATTTAATTCACCTTCACCCCATGTAGAACCACCAATAATAAGTTTGTCATATTTATTAATTTCTTCAATATTAGTAGATGAAATATCAAATACTTCAACTTCTCCTAACTCTTGAGCAATTTTATTTGCAATTTCTTCTGAATTTCCTGTACTACTTGCGTAAAATATAGCTGTTGCCATGTTTGTTTCCTCTATTTATTTCTTATAATTGACCTTAATGAATAAGGTATTGCTTTTATTTGATACTGTTTATTTTTTAACTCATCTACAACAATAGGAATATGTTTTGTAAATCCCTCATATTTTGGATAAGCTAAATATACTTGATTAAACTCTTTTTCTTTTATGCATTTTATTGCACTATTTAGTTCATCTTTGATATTTAATTTTTTTGTATTTATACTTTTCCATGAAGTATAAATTTTAAGTGAACAAATATCTTTTGCCTTAATTGAAATAGAATCTCCTAAATCAATTACCTCTTTATCTTTATGCATTCTTTTTACTTTATAAAGTACAAATTCATGGAATAATAAATGCTTATCAATAAGTACTTGAATATTATTATTAATATAACAATGTAAAATAAGTTTTGCTGCTGGAAGTAGCTTTGTATTTGAAACAAAAAACATATTTTTCTTTTCTTTATTTAAATAATTATTTATAATTTTTGTAGAATTAATACATAAATTAAAAGAGAAATTATTAACATGTTTTTTCAAATAGCTAAATGGTAACATTTGATTTATTTTGTAAATAAATGCATTTTTCAAACTATTTTTTGCTAAGTTTCTTTGTTCATATCTTGTAAAATTACAAACTGGTTTTAAAATATTATTACTTAGATTTAAAAACATTTGTCTTAGTTTTACTTCTGAATTAAATGTATCAAAATCTTTGCACAAAAACTCTTTCTCTTCATTAAAGCCAATAAAATTTATATTTGTATTCATTTTTTCATCTCACAGTTGGCATAACAATCTTGACAATTTGAAATACCCATAATTTTAATATATTCAGAATAAACACAAGAAATAGATCTTTTTGCACAAACAAAAGGAATATTCTTTTTCTTAGCTTCATTTTTGTATTTAAGCATAGTATTATGATTTAAAAAAGAAGTTAACATTACAATACAGTCTGTACTAGAAGGTACTTTTTTTCTAGGAGCAGAAGACTTTTTTCTAGCATCCCAGTGGTTAATACTTTTTGCACCTAGGTCTTTTAGCATAGAAGATATATGTGAAATATTATCTCCTCCAATAATCAATATACTCATATTTCTTTCCTTTTTAGCAAGTACACCCAGTTGGTGTAATCAAATCTTTTTTATTATTTAAATTAAATTCATTTTTCATTTAATATCCTTATTGATAATCATTATTAGTATAATAGTGGATGAAATCTTAAATCTTTATTAATAGTGATAGTGATTATCAATAAATAAAAGAATTTATAGACATAAAAAAAGGCAAAGAAGAAAAACTTCTTTGCCTTTAAAAAAAAGAGTATTAAATTTAAGATTAAAATGCGTAAGAAACAGTAGCAGCTAATTTAGAATAATCTTTTTTAGATTCTAAAGATAAGTTAGTATATAGAAGTTCAGCAGATAAATTATCAGTAAATGAATATCCTGCACCTAAAGTTATCTCTTTATCTTTTATAGATGTTTTTTCACCTTGTGCATATAATGCAGATAATTCAATATCAGCAATATTATAAGCAATAGCTCCATAGTATGTATCTTCATAATCATAAGCACCTAATTCTTCAGTTGGATCAATATTATCACCAAATGAATCCATTGCACCAATACCTTTTTTATTTGTATTAATATATCCAAGTGCCAAATCTACACCAACTAATGATGTTCTTGCTTCAAAATGTTTAACTGAACCATCTTCAATATGATTTCCATCTTCATCTTTTAATATTTTATCAGTTGAACTTTTTGCATAATGTGCAGTTAATCCAAATACATCAGAATCAAAATCAGCTTTTAAACCATAAAAATCAACAGCATCTTTAGCAGAATAAAAATATGGATTAATAACAAGACCTTCTACTGCTTCATATTTTGCATCAAGTACATAAGCTCCATCATTTGTAATATCTTCAAAATCAGTACTTTCATCAACACCAGCTGCAGCTTGTCTTGTTGAGTATGCAGCAACCACTGTTATATTCTCACTTGGTGTAAGTGCAGCAACGATTGCTTCATTATAATCACCAATCCATTCTAAATCAATTTCTTGTCTACCTGCAATTACAGTTAGCATTTCATTTGAATATGAAATATTAGCTAATGTCATTAGTGAATTATTTGCAAAATCACCTTTATAATCACCATTTTCTTCTTCTGTTAATTCATGATTAGCTCTAAAACCAGCTTCTAAAGCAAAACCATTAATTGAATCAGTTTTATAATTTAAACCAATAGTTGCAGCAGAAAAACCTGAATCTTTTTCTCCTTTTTTATCAGTTTTTTGATAATGCGCAGAAATATCTCCTGATACTTGTCCATTTTTAAAAGCTTCTTCTACTGAATAAGAATCTGCATATACTGTACTTGTTGATAATACGATTGCACTTGTAATAATACTTAATTGTTTTTTCATTTATATATCCTTGTTTAAATAATTTAATTAAAATCTTAATTTGCGAAATAATAATAGAAAATTCTTTAAAATTAACTTATATTGATTCTAATTATCATTATAGTAGTTTAAAATTCAAATAATATTTTAGTATTAAAAAGTTTAATTGCAACTTAGTTGCATAAAATAAGATAAGATTTTGAATTTTACTTTAGCTTTGAAGAGAAAATAAATTTAAAGAGTAGTATTAATAAGAGAAAAATAGACTAGAAAAGTCTATTTTTTATTTTTTTTGTGGTGCATACTTAAAAAATACGTATAAAACAGCAACCATTACAAATACAGTAAATACAGACATAAAACTTAATTCTACATCAGGTCCAGCGCCTCTTTGGTAATTTTTAGGCATAAATAAAAACATTGTAGATAAAAGCATAAAAGATGATGTAGCTACAGCAATTAAGTGAGCAAAAACCTTATGTAGTTTTGTAATATAAAAATCTTTTACCATTTTCCATGTTGAAATTGCAGCAATAAGTACAATTATAAGTACAATAATTTTATCGTAATTAGCTTCCAATATATATCCTTCTTATAAGTTGATATATTCTATGCAGTCTGTACTTAAATGATACTTATTTATTTATCTAAATGCTTATAATTCTAGTGTTTGCACTCTATTTCGACCACTTTCTTTAGCTTCATATAAACAATCATCAGCCTTTTTATAAATATAATCTAAATCTTGCGTATTAGAATTTTTATTATTAATTATTGCAATTCCAAAAGAAGCTGTTATTACAAGTGATGGTTCATTTTTTGAGTGTTCTATTTGTAAGTCTTGAATGTCTTTTCTAGCTGTTTCTGCTAATTTTAATATATCATCTTGTGTTTTAGCACTAATTAAAACACCAAACTCTTCCCCACCTAATCTAAATATAATATCATTACTTCTTTTAAATGATTTTTTTAGTGAAGTTGCTATTGATATTAAAACATTATCACCTTCTTGATGTCCATAAGTATCATTATATTTTTTAAAGTTATCAACATCTAATAATAAAAATGCAAATACATTATTGTTTCTAATTGTTTTATCAATAACTGATTCTGCAATATCATTAAAATGTCTTCTATTAAATAAAGTAGTTAAACCATCAGTTATTGATAATTCATAAATTCTTTTTTTATCAGTAATATCTTGTCTTATTGCATAATAACTTGAAATTTTATTGTCTTTATCAAAAACAGGTTCTATTACAGCACTAACCCAATAGTTTGAACCATCTTTTCTAAGGTTTCTTATTTCGCCTTTCCAGATTTTACCTTTTTGTATAGTTGTCCATAACTCTTTATAGATTGATTTTGGCATCTCTGGATCTTTTACTATACTATGGTTTTGTCCAATTAATTCATTTTTTGAATATCCTGATATTTCACAAAATGCATTTGAAACAGATTTAATAATTCCTTTTGTATCAGTTGAAGATGAGATAATATTTTCATCAAATATTTTATTAAAACTATTAATCTCTTCTATTTGTTTTTTATTTGAGAAAATATTTAATATTTTGGCTTTTAATTCATCTTTTAAAAATGGTTTAGAAATAATATCATTAACACCATTTTTATATAATTTGATTTTTAAATCACTATTTTGTGTTGCACTTATCATTACAAGAGGCAAAGATG
>NZ_JBGUES010000046.1:0-14268 GCF_041821165.1 Poseidonibacter sp.
TTCATCTGCTGTTAATTTACCTGGTTTATTTAAAATATTATCAGGGATTCCAACTTTTCCAATATCGTGCATTGGACTTGCCATTTTTAAAATATCAGCATCTTTTTCGTTCATACCCCATAAAAGAGCTAAAACTTTTGAATACTCAGCAACTCTTTTTACATGATTTCCTGTTTCTTTACTTCTTGTTTCACCAATTTCACCCATTGTAAAAATAATATCTTTTTGAGTATCAATAATCTCTTGTTTTGCTGTGATTACTTCTGTTATTTCATATCCCATAACCATATATTCTAAGATATTATTATTTTTATCCAAAATAGGTGTGATTGTTGAGTCAATTAAAATAGTCTTATCTTTAAAGAAATATTTTATTATTCCTTTGTATTTATTTTTACTTGAAATTGTTTTTTCAATATCTTTAAAATTGTTTTCGTAAAACTCTTTATCTAAAATATTTTTAACATTTGTATTCTTTAAATTACAAAAAGTATCTTTAAAAACTTCATTTTCATACGTGATATTAAATTCTAAATTAAATCTATAAGTAGAACCAAAATTATCAATTGCAGTTGCATATTGAGAGAGTAGGGCTTCTTTATCAAGTGTTAAATCATTTAGCTCTTCAACTTTACCTTCTAATCTTTCTCTTCTTCTTTCAGTATCTGTAATATCATGTCTTATTGAAATATACTCTTTTAAACTTCCATCACTGTTTAATATTGGAAAAACATGAGATAATACATAATAAAACTTACCATTTTTATTAAGATTTTGAACTACACCTTTCCACTCTTCAAATCTTTTTAGTTTAGACCACATATCTTTGAAAAAAGCTTTTTTCATATTTGGACTACGTACAATATTATGAGGTTTTCCTAATAATTCTTCTTTTGTATAGCCTGATATTTTTTCAAAGTTTTTATTTATATGTGTGATATTTCCTTTTTTATCAGCAGAAGAAAAAATCAGTGATGAAAACATTGCATCTTTAAATTGTTTTAAATAATACATAGACTCTTCTAAATCTTTTGTAGTTTTATCAGTTAAATGAGTTAAAGCTTTTAATGTCATACTATGTTTAGATTTTGGATTTGTATTTGAATCTTTTAGCTCAAATTTTTCTTGTTTATTTTCACTTAGAGTTACATACGTCGTTGTAATATTTAAAAGCGAAGATTTTTTTGAACTTTCTAAATCACAATAAAACTCACCATAAGTTATAAATCCAGTTGTTGAACAAATAGTGTTTAGTAATACTAATTCATCATTTAAGAATTCACCTAAGATTTTTTTTCTAACAGAACATGAATAAATGTACATTCCCTCAGAACTCTTATGCTCTTTTTCTTGAATTGATCTTAGATTATTCTCTTCAATATAAGCAATATTAGCAAAACCAAATTTTACTTCTGTACCTTCTTTTATATATCCTGCCATCACTAAAGAACCATCATCTCCTAAAGCAATAGGTGCTCTTGCAATATTTATATCATTTTCTATAAAAATTAGTGGAAATTCTATTCCTGATTCTGGTAAATTATTTGATACATCATTTCCTAGATATTGCTTATATATATTAACTGCACTTTGATTATTTATCTCATAAATTATATTTTCATGACTTTTTGTTATAGTCATATTTTTACCAATTGTTTGCCAATTTAGTAAATAATTAGTAGCAACATTTAAATAATCTGAATTTATTGATGTAATAGAAATAGTTGCATCATCATTTTTATTTGTAAACACTAAACCTGATTTAAAATTAAAATCATCACCTGAATTTCCACCACAAACTACAACATTTGGAAGTTCATTATTTATTAGGTTTATTATTTCGTTTGAATTAATTTTAAAGGTATTTGCAAAAACTACAAGTAGTTTTGTATTATTTTGAAGAATACTTTTTTTGATATCACTTATAATCTCTTTTGCATCAGTAGTATTATAAGATCTTGTTTTTGTAGTTGATTTTTCAAAAATAGAGAATGATATTTGAATACAGTTTTCATTAGTTGTATTATTAATAACACCTGCTGTTGATGTTCCCATAATTGATGAGTTTGGTAATAATTGATTTAAAAAGTTTTTTAAATCAATTATTTTTGATGTATCATCAATTTTTGAATAAAATATTTGGATAAAAGTTTTATCTAAATTTTCAATATTGTTTTCTTCAATAAACTCTTTTAAAGAAGCTTCACTTTTATATTGATAATTTAATATTTTCATTCATTAATCCCTATTTATTATATCTGCGTTATTTTATCAAAATATATGTAAAATATTGACAGTAATCAATGAATTTCTTTACTTTTTTATAAAATTACTATACCTTTTATCTTTTTTAATACATTATTTTCTTCATCGAAGTTATTTAGATTTTTACCAGGCTCAAGAGTAGTAATACTTGCTTTCCCAACTATATGTCTTGATTTTGCACCCCAAATATTTTTTAGTTTTACACTCCACATATTGTGCATTACAAGTGGTTCATTATTTTTATCTCCAATATACAACATAATATGACCTTTTAAATAAACCAATGTAGAAAAAGGTACGGCATTTTTACTAATAAACTCTTTTTTTTCTTTATTTGTTAAATTTGAAATATCAACATACTTGCCATTTGTTGTTTGAGATCTTGAGTTTCTATGTAAAAATTTACCAAAAACAGCAAAATAGTCCTGTGTGAAGCTTGAACAATCTCTATTATTTAGTAATCCACCCCAGCCATAAGGTTCATTTATTAAAGATTTTGCAATAGCTATTCTATTTTCTTCATTAAATTTAAAAGGCATAGATGAGATGTTTTTTTCACTTATATCTGTATAAATTACACTTGCAGTTTTATCATAATTCTTAGAAGCGATTAAATATTTTCCATACTTTTTAGGAAAAATAGTTGCGATTTTTACATACTCTCTAAAAGTAGTATCATAAATAGGAAACTTCTCTTTTATTGATACAAAATAATCTTTTGTTTTAAATTCATTTATAAACTTTTCATCTACAAATACAATGTCATTTATTAAAACCCAACCACCAACTGTACTTGATTGAATATAAGCCCAAGCCTTATCTTTTGAAAAGTGTGATACAAATATTGGTGTGTTTATTTTTAGCAATGAGTTTTGATTATAATCAAATGGGAAACCTTCACCTTGTTTGATTGGATTATAAAACATTACAGAGTTTGTTGGAAATACTCTTACATTTGTATTTTTTAATGTAATTGCTTTTTTTAGTACTGTATTATAATCATCAAAATTTGAATTATCTATTTGTTTATCAAACCATGATTTATCTGCCTTTCGATGATTTTCTAAATAAATCTTTTTATTTTTATAAGAAAAGCCCCACATTGCTTCTTTTTTTGAATAACTAACTTTTTTTTGTTTCCATGGATAAAAATGTTTTTCTAAAAACTTTTTACTCTCTTGGTCTTGTTTTATAAAATCATCATTCGCTAAAACAGAGTTTTTGGCTAAATCATTTATACTTAAATTTGTAGGCTCTTTAACAGAACAAGCTGTAAAAAATAGTGTTGATGAAATTAAAGCAATATTGATAGCTTTTTTTAGACTTAAGAAAAACATTAGTAACCTTAGTATTATAATTTTTTCTGATTGTATCATCTTCTCATTTCTTAGCTAATTAAAAAAGGGTATTTTATTTAAATTTATCATTAGTAGCTAAGTAATATACAGATATAGTTTTGCATGCAAAAAGAAAATATATATAAACTATTGGTTTCAAAAGATATATTTGAAGATATATTATTAATTAAAACACAAACTTTAGAAAAACAAGCAAGCAAGCATTGGAAAAAAGAGTTATATGAGCCAAAAATAGTAGATGATAAAATCATTTATGAAGTTAAACAAATTTCCAAGTTATTTATTTCAAATGGTTTAGGAAATGATAAACCATCTTTAATTATAGAGTGTAATAGGGTTGAGTTTTCAAAAGAAAAAGATTGTTTTGTATTTAACTTAGGAAAAGTAATAGAACAAAAAAACACTACAATGGGTGAAAACTATAAAGATAATCTAATTGAGCAGTTATTAAAAGAAAAAGAGCTTATGCAAAATGATATAAATAAAGATTATTTAACTAATATTTTTAATAGAAGAAAACTAGAGTATGATTTAGATGTATTTACAAATCAAAGTAATAGTTCATTTCTTACAGCTTTATTTATAAATATTAATTCATTTAAAGCAATAAATAGTAATTTTGGGCAAGAAATAGGGGATAAAGTTCTAGGAGTTTTAGGAAAAAAACTTAGAAAACATGCAAAATATTTAAATGGTCATGCTTATAGATATGAAAGTGATAAATTTGTAATTTTATGTTTTGTTGCAAAAGAGCAATTAGATAGTAGTTTTATTGATATAAAAAGAGATATTAGTTCTGAAGTTATTTATCATCCAAAAGAGGATATTACAATTAATGTTGGTATTGGGGTATCTTTTTATAATGAAACAAATTCAAAAAGTAAGATGATTTACGAAGCTTTGAAGAATTTAAAATAGCTAGAAATTAATCTAGCTATTAAAGAAATTATTTTGCGATTTGATCAGCCATAGCTTGAATATCTGCATCACTTAATCCAGTAACTTGACCTTTCATTAGACCTTTCATAGCACCACCGTAAGAACCATCTTGGTAACCTTTTAATGCAGAAACGAATTCAGCTTTAGTCATATCTTTAATGATTTTAGATTTACCTAACGCTGCTTTTTCACCGTTTGCACCATGACAAGATACACATTTTGCATAAGGGTTAGCAAATGCTACACATGCTGTTAATAAAGTTGCTGCTACAATAATTTTTTTCATTTTAATTCCTTAATTTTTTATTACATATATTATAATTAAATTAATATAATAAACCATTGATATTAGTCAATAAAAATATAAAAAATAAGTGAAATTGCTACATTTCCACTTATTTTGTTAATAACTCATTTTTTAGTTCTTCTTTGTTAATCTTATTTTTATCAGAAGGAACTAATGGTAGTGACTTTTTATAGATTATTTTACTTGGAATCATATATGATGCTAAGTGTTTTTTTAGTTCAAAAGTAATCTCTTTTGCACTAAGTTCAGAACTTGCTGAATAAACTAAAACTATCTCTTCTTCAATTTCTTCATTGCTAATTGAAAAAACAGCACATTTATCAATACTTAAAATATTTTTTTCTACAACAGATTCGATTTCAAGTGGACTTACTCTAAATCCTCTTGTTTTAATCATATCATCATGTCTCGAAACAAAATATAAGTAACCTTCTTCATCTTTATAAACATAATCACCTGTAGCAATTACAATTTCATCTATTAATTCACCATCAAGGTTAATAATATTCTTAAGAATCTGTGCAGATTTAAATCTTAAAGCTGTCTCTTCAGGCCCTTTCCAATATCCTTGATAAATATATCCACCTCTATGAATTAACTCACCAACAACTCTTGGAGGACATTCATTTCCATCTTCATCAATTACGTATAATTCTACATCAGGAATTGCTTTTCCAATAGAATCAGGTCTAATTTTTAATTGAGTAGGGTCTAGATATGTTGATCTAAAAGCTTCTGTTAAACCATGCATAGAATAGAACTTTGCATTTGTGAAGTATTTTTCAATATCATTAATCATTTTAGATGTAACATTTCCACCTGATGATGTAATAATTCTAACATTACTTAATAATTCAGCACTTGGAAGTCTATTTTCATCTTCATCAAACATATCAGAAATAGTTACAGGCATAACAGGCATAACTGTAACTTTATCATTAATAATATGATTAAAAAAGTCATTAGGTAAAACAAATCTATGTAATGCTAATGTTGCTCTTTTATATAAAGAACAGAAAAGTTGATTTAAACCATAATCAAGATTAAAAATCAATGTACCTGAAATTACGTCATCTTCTTTTAAATTTAAATATTGAGATACAACACGAGCTGAATCTATAAAGTTTCTATGAGAAATAACAATACCTTTTGGTTTTCCTGTTAATCCAAAAGAATAAGTAATAGCAGCATTTTGATGACCTGAAATATTACATTCGTAAGGTTTATTATAGTATTTGTAAATCTCTTCAAAAGATGGTAAATCTTTATGAGTAGTTTCATAAGAGATTATTTTTCCATCAAATTTGATTGATTCAAATGATTCTAGTTTTACTCTATCTGTAATAATACACTCAATATTACAGTCATTAATTATATACTCAACTTGTTCAGGTTGTAAAAGTTTTGTTAATGGTACTAAAATATAATCTGTTGATAAAACAGCAAGAATTGCTATTACTTGATCAATTCCTTTATTTGAGTAAATACCAATTCTACTTTTTTTAGGTAAATTTAATTCATCTAAATAGTATGCAATTTGATTTACTTTTGTAAACAATTCACTATAAGTAATTTTTTCATGTCCTAATGTTACTGCAACTTTATCAGGATTTGATATATTTGCATCTTCTATTAATGATCTAATACAATTTATTGACATTTAATTTCCTTTGTTTTTTATTCCAAGAGTCCAAATATCATAATTTGAATCCATAACAATACTTGGATGATTTTGGCTATTTAATATTTTTTTATAGAAAAATGCAATAATATCTTCAATTTCCTCAAAACTTAATACTTTTGTAATCCCACCTGTTAAAACAACTGATTTTAATAAGTGTAGTTTTAATTTAATATATAAAGGATGAACCTCTGATACTTTGTATAGTACTAAAAATATTGCAAGTTGCATTAATATTCTAAGACTTTTATCTGTGTTTTCATTAAAAATATTTTCTGTAACTTTTAAATGTGCTAATAATTCATAAACAAACTCATTGTTTTTAGCTGCAAAGATTAATGATTCTTTTGATTTAAAAACACCAAGTTTTTTAAATACTAATCTATCATATTCATTTTCTGTAACCATATTATCATAAGATAAATCTTTTGAATAGTGAATATCAGTTGTAGCTCCACCAATATCAACTAAAATAAATGGATTTACAGCTGCAAATTTTGAATCTATAAAAGGTAATGTTTTATTCACAATATAAGGTGTTGAATAAATTTGGTTAGAAGTTAAATCATATAAATGTTTTATATCTTCTTTTCCTTCGATATCTGCTTGATAAAGATTTGTTAAATAGTTTTTAAGTGGCTCTTCTACAACATGTAATTTATTATTGATAATATTTTCAATTAGTACAAGATCTTTAATATTTTTATTTAAATAATCTGCATCTTTTGTAGAACCCGCAAATACAATATTTGAATACTTTAAGTTTTCTAAGTATTTAAATAGTTTTTCATCAAAAACATTTTCTACACTATCAATACCACCAACAATTATTACAACATCAATTAAATCACTTGGAATTGATGTTGTTTCAATGTTTTGATATAAAACAGTATTAATAATATTAATTCCTGAGTTATAAGCAATATTTGTAGCAAATTTTAAAGAAAAAGAGTTTGTAACACCAATAATTAATGTTGTTAATCCACCATTTGCAGAAGAACAAATATATACTTCTTCTTTTTTAAACGCAGAGATAGTATCAGAACATTTTGATAATAAATCATCATAAATATCTTTATTAAAATCTCTAAAGTGTTGCTCTAATTTATCATTTGCACAAACTTTAAAATATGTACTTCCTACATCTATTAATAATTTATTTTCGCTCATTGCATAATTCCTATATCATGAATAATATCATTTACTATTGATGAAGCATCTTTATTTAAATCACATTGAGATTTTTCATATTCAAAACATCTATCAGAAATAGGTAAATTACCTTTTTTAATAATTCTAATATTTTTATTCTTATCTCTTACTGTTACTACTTCATTATGATTAATAATATGTGGTGAGTATGGAACATCAATAATTCCAGCTTTAATACTATTAAATACTTTTCTCCAAAGTGTGTCAGCTTTATCATTAAATACAGCACTCATAATAGACATAACTTCTTCTGTTAATATCTCTTCTTCTTGCTCATCTGTAATATCTGGAATACCTTGTAGCATTCTTAATGTATATTGAGTATTTGCAACAGTTTTTGCATTTGATTCTCTTGTTGGAATTCCAAATGCTTCATCTCTTGTTTTTGTAATAATTTTATCAGCTCTAACCATTGATGCAATAATAGTTGCTGTATTAATTAATGATTCTGAAAAATCTTTATTTGATGGAAATGCACCCATCCATTGATGATAAACTAAATTAACTTGTGCATCACCACAACCAATCTCTTCTGCATAGTGTTTTGCCATCTTTCTTAAAACTTTAGCAGTTACAATATCTTGAATCATAGAACCTGTTTGTGAAAAAGATACAGAGAATGATTTTACACCTTCTTCAAGTGATAAAAGCATTTCACAAAGCTGAATAACAATAGTTACACAAGGAGGAACTAGTGTTGCTGTTAATGGTCCAAATGATTCTCTATTGATTGGTTCATTTAGTTTTGAGTAATTAGCACATACTCTTTCAACATATTTCCAATACATAAAAGCTTTATCAAGTGGGAAGTTTTTTGAATATGGTAAAAGGTAAGTAATTGGTCCACCTTCAATTTCAAAAATACCAGAAGCAATTGCTGTTTCTACTAAAAGTCTAGCATCAGGTGTTCCATGTCTTAAAGATACTGGCTTATTAAAATGTGTAATCATCTTTCTAGTAGTTCTATAACCATGGTTTACAAGTGGATAACCATTTAGCATATCAACTTCATTTTCTTCACTAAGTTTTAGCATTTTTGCTGAACTTGTATAATCATTTAATCTAGTATTAGAATCAATTGTACAAGGTAATACATCAACATCAGCATCTACAAAAAACTCATAAAGTGAATACATCTTTTTATAAGTAGGAAAACCACCTCGTGGTTGAACTAACATTTTATTTTTGTTTCTAAAATTATATGAAATAAATAGGTCTTTTGAAGCATTTTTTACGAAATCTTCTATTTCTGCAAAATCAAAATTATCTGCATATTTATTTTGAACAATTATGTTTCTTTCTTCTTGAAGTAAACTCAATTTTCTCTCTCCTTCAAGTATTTTTCTAATTCATCAAGTCCTGTATTTAAATCAACTTGATGGAATACTAAATCAAAACCATAGTTTTTAAATCTAGGAACGATTTCTGCTTCATTCCCTTCACCAACACTTAGATTTCCACCAAGCATAAATACAACACCATCTAAATCTTCATATTTAGATTTTAGTATATTCAGTTCTCTACACCAACCCTCAGCTTCACCATTTAGTGAAGAGATAAGTAAAACATCAGCATTAGTTTCAATAACTGCATCTATAAATTCTTCTAAATAAGTATTAACACCTAAGTTAAATACTTCAAATCCTCTTGCTTGTAGTGATATATCAATAAGTCTATTTGCAACTACATGTATATCGTTACCTACAACTCCTGTTACTACTTTCATATATGCTCACCTAAGTATTTTTAGTTTTTTTGTTTCAATAAAGGCGCAAATATTATCTAAAATATTGTTATATTTTGTTTAGAATTTTGTGAAAAGTATTCAATGAAAAAAGTTTATTTAATAGTTACATAATTATTTCATATTAGTTATATAAAAGTAGTAAAAAAGTTTTAGTATTATATTTTGATAGGAAGAATCCTATCAAAATTTGAGTCTATTTATTTACCTCTAAACTCTTTTTCATTTACAGTATCTAATATTTTTCTAGCAATATTAGAAGTATTAATAGCAATTTCATGAGTTTGACTTGCTACTGAAGCATTATTTTGTGTTTGCTGATCTAATCTATTTACAACATCATTAATTTGTTCAATACTGATTTTTTGTTCTCTTGAAGCATCTTCAATATCTTTTATAACTTCTGTTGTTTTATTAAGGTTTTCATTTAATGTAATATAACCTTTAATCATATCATCTGCAATTTTTTTACCAGTGTTTGTTTTATTAGTAGCATTTTCAACTAAGTCTTTAATCTCTTTTGCTGCTTCTGCTGATCTGCTTGCTAAGTTTCTTACTTCTTGAGCAACTACTGCAAAACCTTTTCCAGCTTCACCAGCAGTTGCAGCTTCAACAGCCGCATTTAGTGAAAGAATATTTGTTTGAAATGCAATTTGGTCAATTACAGTAATAGCATCAGCAATTGCTTGAGTTTGTTCATTTATTTCATCCATAGAAACAACAGTTGTAGTTGCTAGTGTTTGACCTTGTTTAATTGATGAAGATAATTCCTCTGAATGTTGAGCCATATTTGCAATTCTATTTGTATTATTTACAATAGTACTTGTGATTTCTTCAACAGCTGCTGCTGTTTCTTCTAGTGAAACTGCTGTATCATTTGATGATTTATTTAAAATATCTACATTGTGTAGTAGTACTTTAGAACTTTCGTCTAATGATAAACCATTTTGTTTATTTTCAAGTAACATATTATTAATAATATCTGATAATTTATTTAATCCATTTGAGATATTTCCTGTAGGATTAGATATATTATTTACAAAATTAAGTTGTGAATATTCATTGATTGAAGTTAAAATAGTATTAATATCTTTATCAACATTTTTACCAATTGTTTCAATCATTTCATTTAAAATATTTTTTAACTCATTTAAAGATTTATTTGTTGTAGTTTTTTGTACATTGTAATCTAGTTTACCTTCTTTGATTCTATTTACAACATTTGTAACATCATCAATTAATAATCTATCTTGCTCAAAACTATGTGCTACTAACTCTATTTGAGTATCAATAACAGCAGCCATTTTACCAAACTCATCATTAGTAGTAATATTTAGTTTTGTAACATTTTTTTCTTCACCTTTTAAGTAAGCGAAAAATGAATATAAACCATTTTCAAGTGTTTTTAAAGGTTTTAAAATTTTAAGTAATGAGATAAATAAAATTAATAAAATAACAATAAGTAATATAACATATAAAACAATCTCTTTTATTACATTGTTATTGATATCTTCAAAAATTGTTTCTTTATCTAATTGAACTACTAGATTCCAATTTGTAACATCAATTTTACTATATGATATAAGTTTTACTACACCATCTAATGAAGCTTCACCAAAAGCACTATCTTCTTCTGTTTTTACTTGAGAGAAATAATCACTTTTTTTATCAATTAATTCTTTATCTTTATGAATAAAAATTGTTCCATCAGAGTTAACTAAATATGCAAACCCATCATTACCAATTTTTACATTTAAAATTGAATCAACAACAGTATCAAGTAAAATATCTGAACCAATTACACCAACTAATTTATTGTTTTGCATAACTGGTGTAAATACAGTAACTACTAGTTTTTTTGTTGTGATATCAACATAGGGTTTTGTAACTCCTGATTTTTGAGTTGTTACCGCTCTTTTATACCAAGGTCTACTTCTTGCATCAAAATTATCTTTTGCAATATTTAAAAAAGATCCATCTGATAATAAAAAATCTCCATTTTCTTCAAAACCTATATATAAATCAACAAAATTACCTGCTTTTTTAGATAATGAAAGTTTTTCTAGAATTCTTTTATTAGAAACATTAAGTTCATTTTGTGGTAATTCATCTGCAACAGCCTCTACAATATCAATTTTTGATTGAAGATAACTATTAATAAATTTTGATGTTTGCTTTGATAAATCTAGTTCTTTTTGTTCTATTAAATTATATTGGGCATTATACGCATTTTTTGTGTTATAAAAACCAAGTATAAAAAAAGAACATGAAATACTAAGAAATAACAGTATTAGAAGTTTTGACTTTATGCTTTTTGTGTCCATTTTAATCTCCTTAAATTAACTATAGCTTAATTATAGGATTGGTAAGTGTATTAAAAGTGTGTTTTTTATACAGATTTTGAGTTTGTAATTAATAATAAAATGAAGGACTTTTCGTCCTTCATTTTTATTTATAGTTCAGATTTGATTAAAGCTTTTAAATGCTCTAAACTAAATACTTCAAGAGGTTTTCCATTCACAAAATATGATGGAGTTTTATTAGCTTCAAGAACTTTTGCATCTGCTAAATCTTGTTTAATAATTTTATCAATTTCAGGATTTTTCATATCATCTACTAATTTATCCATATCTAAATGACCAGATTGTATTAAAACACCCCATAATTTGTTTAAATCAGCAGTATGATTTATAGTCCAAATTCTTTGTGTTAGAAAAACTAAATCTAAAGTTTTCATAAATTGACCTTGTTTTCTTGTTGCTTCTAACATTCTAACAACATCTGCTGAACCTGCGTGAAAAGGTGCATATCTTAAAACAAGTTTGATATTTCCTTCATTTTCTTTCATGATTTCTTTTACTAATGGATGAAACATAGCACAAGTTTCACAAGCTGGGTCAAAAAATTCTACTAATTCAACTTTTGCTTTTTCATTTCCTATAACAATTGAGTGTTCTCTAACTAAAGCAGAATTATTTACTTTAGCATTTAATAAAACAGCTTGAGACTGTTGATTTTTATAAATATATGAAACACCTAAAAATAATACTAACAATATAACTATTGATATTCCTAAAACTTTTTTATTTTGCATTTTAATCCTTATTTTTTTAAAAAATGATTCTATCATATTTGAGATGAAATTAATAAAAATAAGAATAAATTAATAATAAAATGGGATAATATACACATTTTAATAAATAAGGATGTTATATGGGATTTTTTACAGCAGATTTATGTGATCAATATAGTGAAAGAACAGAAGTTTTAGGGCCTAATTTTAAGTCTTATGGAGGAACTAAAAAGTTTCAAGGTGAAATAATTACAGTAAAACTTGATAAAAATAATAAAGATTTAGCATCATTACTAAAAAACAATGATGGTTCTGGAAAAGTTGTAGTTGTAGATGTAGATAGAAAATATTTTGCCGTTGTAGGTGATAACTTAATGAAGTTTGCAAGTGATAATAAATATGAAGGAATTATTGTAAATGGATATGTAAGAGATACAGTTACAACAAAAGATTTTGAACTTGGATTATTAGCTATTGGTACTTGTCCAAAAAAATATATTCCTGAGCAAAAAGGTGAAATAAACGTAAATTTACAAATTGATAATGTTGAAATAAAATCAGGAGATTATGTTTATGTTGATCCTGATGGAATTGTTATTTGTAGTGAGAAAATTGTTTAATGTATTTATTTGGATATGGTTCACTAATAAATTTAGTAAGTGCTCAAAAATCTTTTAAAAGAGAGTTAAAACAAGAAGATTTGATTCCTGTGAATATTAAAGGTTATGATAAAGTTTGGAACTCTATAGAGTTTATTGAGTTTGAAGATAAAAAACAAGTAAATGGGATTTTTCTAAATCTAAGAAAAGATGAAAAAAAATCTACAAATGGTGTAGTTGTTAAAATTACAGATGAAGAGTTAGAGTTATTAAAACTTAGAGAAAAAAATTATTCATGTATTACAATCTCTTCTTCAAATGTTCTAAATAAAAAACTAGATGAAGATATTATTGCTTTTATGACTACAAATGAAAAAAGAGTTGCAAGTAAAAGTACAGAAAACTGTTTTATTCCAGCAAAATATATTGATATCTTAACAAATGCATTTGAGTTTTATGAAGATGATTTTGTAAATGAGTATAAAAAATGCTTAGAAGATTTACCATTTGATTTGAAGCAGGGAGTTTATAAGTTTAGTGACCCTGTACAAAATAAACTTGCAAAGCAAGGTTTTAGTGAATAAGAATGAATGAAAAAAACTGTAGTGTTTATACATCAAAACTTTTTGAATCAAAAAGAAAAAAAATTACTGACAGTATCATTTCAAAGAATGAAAAAGAGAATCAAGTAAATATTACATTTTGTGAAAATGATACTTTAGAACAGTTTGAAATAGACCTTAGTGTTTTAAGAGGAAATTCCTTTATTTACTTTTTTAAAAAAAGATTTTCATCAGCATTATTATCATTAATCTCAGTTATTGTAATAATGCTAGCAATTGGTTCTGTATCAATTTATGAAGATTTATTAAAAAAGCTTTTATTTGAGTTTCCTTTTGAATGGACTTTGCAAGATACCTTATCTTCAATCTTTGGAATAGTGTTTTTTCTTGGAATTCTAATAATGCCTTCCATATTAGATGGAGAGGGTAGTGAATTTAAAAATATTCTTTCTGCTTGGTTTAATAAAGATATTAGAAAATTAAAAAGATTAAAACTTGCATTTTCAATGTTTGAAAAAAAATCAGTA
>NZ_JBGUES010000047.1:0-14226 GCF_041821165.1 Poseidonibacter sp.
CTTCTCATTTTTTCTTTTTTTATTTCACCTAAATTATTTGTTTTAAAATAAGATAGTTTTTTTAGTTCGTTACCTTCATAAATCAATTCATCTTTTGTTAGATTTTGGGCATTATATTTTTTTACAATTAAGTTTGCTGTTTCTTCTATATTAGAATAAGCATATTCCCATCCCTTTAATGATGCTTTTTTAAAGTCTAAAACCATTTGAGGGTCATTTTTGATTAAATCTTCATTTGTATATAAAAAATCACTATACATATCAAAATCATGAGTTTTTGGATCAAAAATATTATATTCTATACCCATTTTATCTAAGTGATATGTTGATTTAGAAAGATAAGCAGAGATTACATCGGTTTTTTTATTTACTAAATCATTTATATTATGAGAGTGTTTTATAAAATTTAAATCTTCAATATTTACTTTATGAGAACGTATCATAGATTTTAAAGATACTTCACTTGAATCATCAATTGTAGTCATAATTCTTTTTCCAATAAAATCTTCTACTGTATTAATATTGGATTCTTTTGTACTTAATAATACTAAAGGAGTAGCTTGAAAAAGTGCATATAAAGCGACTATTTTTTTATTTTTTGCTTTTTCTAAAATAAGAGTTTCTCTTCCAACAGCAAAATCTATTTTTGAATTTGATACATCTTGTGGAATATTCATACCAAAATTAAATGGTTTTATTTCTACATCAAGACCTAGTTTTTTATAGAAACCTTTTTCTTTTGCTATATAATATCCTGCAAATTGGAATTGATCAAACCATGATAATTGAAGAGTTATTTTTTTTAAATCTTTTGAAAAAAGTGATGTTGTAAGTATAATAAATAAAATAATAAATGATTTAATAAACATATCTAACCTTGTAAAAAATTAAGTATTAGTATATCAAATTAAATCATTATTTCATAGGCTAAAGCCTATGAGATATATTATTTTTTAATTATTTTAATGTAAAAAGTGTCTTTTTCCTGAGAAATATAAAGCCATACCAAATTCATTAGCAGCATCAATAATTTCTTCATCTCTAATAGAACCACCTGGTTCAATTACACATTTAACACCAGCTTCTTGTGCTGCATCAATTGAGTCTCTAAATGGGAAAAATGCTTCTGATGCTAATACAGCACCAGTAACATCAAGACCCATGTCATTAGCTTTTGTAAGTGCTGCTTTTGATGCATCAACTCTTGAAGTCATACCCATACCAACAGCTACCATTGCAGAGTTTTTAACATAAACAACACAGTTAGATTTTGTTAATGATGCAATTTTATATGCAATTTCCATATCTTTGATTTCTTGCTCAGTTGCAGCTCTTGTAGATTTAAGTTCAGAATTTCTAACTTCATCTTCTTCAACTTTATCAGCATCTTGATAAACAAATCCACCATCAACTCTTTTAAAGTCAATTTTATCGTTTGCTAATTCTAAAATATCTGTACCTTGTTCAAAAAGTTTAATTCTTTTTTTCTTAGCAAAAACTTCTTGAGCTTCAGCAGTAATTTTTGCAGCAAATACAACTTCTAAGAAGATTTCATTCATTTTTTCTGCAAGTTCTTTATCAACTGTACCATTTACTGCAACAACTCCACCAAAAGCAGAAACAGGATCACATTTAAGTGCTTCATTATAAGACTCTAATAAAGTATCTTTAATAGCAAATCCACAAGGATTACCATGTTTTACAATACATACAGCTTTATCAGAACCAAAAGCAGATGCAATTCTTGCAGCTCCTGAAATATCACCCATATTATTAAATGATGCTTCACCTTTTAATGTAATAAATTTATCAGTAAATTGATTATCAAATTCGTATAATGCACCTTTTTGATGAGGGTTTTCACCATATCTTGTATCGAAAACTTTTTCTCCAACGATAAATTGTTTAGCACCCATACCGTTATTAAATCTTTTATTCATGTAGTTTGCAATCATAGAATCATAAGCAGCAGTATGTTCATATGCTTTAATCATCATATCTCTTCTAAATTCAGCTGTATTAGTATCATTTTTAAGATTTTCTAATACAAGGTCATAATCAACAACATCAGTAACAATAATTACAGAATCATGATTTTTAGCAGCAGATCTTACCATTGCAGGACCACCAATATCAATGTTTTCAATAATCTCTTCGAAATCATCAGTTTTTTCAATTGTAGCTTTAAATGGGTAAAGGTTAACACATACTAAATCAATACCTTCAACACCTAATTCTTTTGCTTGGTCAAGGTGTGATTGTTTATCACGTCTATGTAAAATACCACCGTGAATAAAAGGATTAAGAGTTTTAACTCTACCTTCAAAACACTCAGGAAATTTAGTAACTTCATTTGCTTCAATTACAGCAATTCCTGCATCTTTTAGTTTATTATATGTACCACCAGTTGAGATAATCTCATAACCTAATGCAACTAATTCTTTTGCGAAATTTTCAACACCACTTTTATCACTAACACTAATTAATGCTCTCAAATCAAATCCTCTGTTGTTTCTTAAATTTTTGCAAGTATACAAAAAAAGTGATTATGAGTTGCTTTTACTAAAAACTTTCCCACTCATCATCTGATTTATTTGAAGTAATGATTTTTTTTGGAGTTTCTTTTTTTGGAGTTTCCTTTACCCTGTTTAAATCTTTTAAAACTTTTGGCGCTCCATCAGTTTTTTTTGAAATTACAATTTTAGCTTCACTTTTTCCTAAAAACTCTTTTGCATTTGCATCTGCAACAATCTCTTTAGCAATTGTATCAGTTTGAATAGCAATATCTAATGTCTGTGTTGCAGTTGAAGCATTCTCTTGTGTTTGTTTATCAAGTTGAGTAACTGCATCATTAATTTGAGTAATACCTGTTTCTTGTTCTCTACTTGCATTTGAAATTTCTGTAATCATTTCAGTTGATTTTGTAATATTAATTAAAAGACTATCATATCCTTTAATCATATCAGCACTAATACTTTTTCCATGTGCTGCTTTTGATGTAGCACTTTCAACAATATTTTTAATCTCTTTTGCTGCTTCTGCTGATCTACTTGCAAGGTTTCTAACCTCTTGTGCAACAACTGCAAACCCTTTTCCTGCTTCACCAGCTGTTGCTGCTTCTACGGCTGCATTTAGTGATAGAATATTTGTTTGGAATGCAATTTGATCAATAATAGAAATAGATTCATTAATAAGTGTAACTTGTTCTGTAATTTCATCCATTGCAGTAGTTGTGTTTTGAGCTAATGATTGACCTTTTTTAGCTGAATCACCAAGTTCATTAGCATATAAACTCATTTTACTTACATTTTCTGCATTATTTATAATTGTACTTGTTATCTCTTCTAATGCTGCTGCTGTTTCTTCTAAGGATGCTGCTGCTTCATTTGAGCTTCTATTTAAACTATCAACATTTAAAATTAATTTGTCAGATGCATCATCAAGAGTTAAACCAATACTTAATGACTCTTTTAGTAAACCTGAAACTTCATCTGTTAAGAAGTTTACATTACTTATCAATTCAAACATATCCCCTTCTAAATTTTTAGGATCAACTTTATTAATAAATTTATAATTACTAAACTCTTTTAAAACTACACTAATACTATCAATATTTGTTTTTATACCACTAATCATTGAATTTAAAGCATCACTTAATTCTATTAATTGAGGGTTATTTGCTTTTGTATTTAGTTGAACTCCTAAATTACCTTTTCTTGCTTGTGATACAATAATTAAAGCATCTTCAACAGCTTTTGTATCTTTTATCAGACCTTCTTGAATATCAGTAATATTTTCATTTACAATCTTTGCCATTTCTCCAAATTCATCATTTGATGAAGAGTTTAAAGACTCAACAGTTTTAGTTTTTCTATTTAAGAATGCGAAAAATGATAATAAACCATTTTTAAAGTCATCTAAAGCACTTACAATAATATTTGATATTAACATTGAGAATATAATAAATACAATAATTGAAACAACTGCTATAATAATTAAAACAACAACTAAAGTATTACTAGCTTCTTCTTTTAATAATAAGGCACTTTTATTAATTTCTGCTAATTTGTGTTCTAATATTTTTCCTGTATTTGCCATATTTTTTATAATATCATTAATTTCACTAGATTCTTTTTCTATGCCATTTTGAATATCATTTATTCTTTTTTGAGAAAAATCATCAAAATAATCTAAGTATTTTTTTGAGTTTGAAACAATTTCATCACAAAGAATTCTATTTTCTTCAACAGTTAATGAAGATTTAAACTCAGATACACTTTTACTTAATAATCCAAAATCATTTTGTACATGTTGGGCTGTTTGAGAAGAGGGATCGCGTAAAAATTGGTATACTGATATTCTTCCATTTAGAACCATTTCAATAAAAGATTCTGTTTGCATAGCAGCATTATTTCTATTTTTTACTAATTCATTATAATAAGAGAAAGTCAAAGCAGATACCAATACTATACCAACATATAAAATTGGTAAAAGTAATAACTTTTTTCTTGTAGAAAGATTTTTTAACATTCATATTTCCTTTTTAATTATAAACAAATTTATATAAATTAAAATAATCAATATAAATCACCAAGCAGCAAAGATTAAACTTTAAGTTTTATCAAAAATAATTTTTAGTGATTGTATCTTATAGTTTATTATATTTTGATAATATAATAAATTTATTTTAAAAAAAAAGAGGAAGGATAGAAGAGATATAAAAGAAGAAAAATCTTCTTTTATATTAGTTTTTATAAATCTTGTTCAATAACTCTTTTGAATTTATTGAAGTAAGTATCAGATGCAGAATCTAATTCTTTATAGATATCATTAATTGAAATTTTATTTCCTTGAACAACACCAATTTTTGAGCATTCAATATTTTTAGCAGTAGCTAATTTTTCAAAAGCTTCACAGTTTTCTGGTTTAACTTCAACGATAGCTCTTGATAAAGATTCAGAGAATATATCTTTTGAATCATTTAAAGAAATATTAGCTTCAACTCCAAGTTTACCAACAACAGCCATTTTTGATAATGAAATTGCAATTCCACCAATGTTAACATCTTTTGCTGATTCTAATAATGAAGCTTTATTTCCTTCAATTACAGTATCCCATAGTTTTAATTCATTTTCAAAATTAACTTCTGGATGAGCTCCTGCAACTGTATCATACATTTTTTTCATATATAAAGATCCACCAAATTCACTTTTAGTTTCACCTAAGATATATAAAATATTTCCATTTTCTTGTAAACAAGAAGGTAATACTTTATTTGCATCTTCATTAACACCAACCATAGCAATTGAAGGAGTTGGGAAAACACCTACGCCATTAGTTTCATTATATAAAGAAACATTTCCACCAATTACAGGTGTATTTAATTCTTTACAAGCAGTTTTAATACCTTCACATGATGCAGCAAATTGCCACATTACTTCAGGATTTTCTGGGTTTCCAAAGTTAAGACAATCAGTAATTGCTTTAGGAACAGCACCAGTCATAGCAACATTTCTTCCTGATTCCATAACAGCAGCAGCTGCTCCTAGTTCTGGATTTATGTAACATAATCTAGTATTACAATCAGCAGACATAGCTAATGCTTTTCCTGTTTCTTTAATTCTAATAGATGAACCATCTAAAGAACCTGGTCCTTTAATTGTATTTGTTTGAACCATTGAATCATATTGAGAGTAAACCCAAGATTTATCAACAACTTCCATATCAGAGAATAAATCATCAAATGCAGCTTGATTTGAAATTTCTTTATCTAATGTAATATTTTCAATATCTTCTAAATAAACAGGTTTAGAAACTGGTCTATCTAAAATTGGAGCTTGTTCAGAAACTGGTTGAACTGGTACTTCTGCACATTTTTCACCATGCCAGAATAATTCCATATTTCCAGTATCAGTAACTTCACCAATAACAGCAACATCTAATTCCCATTTTTCAAAAATATCAATAATTGCTTGCTCACTACCTTTTTTAGCACAAATAAGCATTCTTTCTTGTGATTCAGAAAGCATAAAGTCATAAGGAGTCATTCCCTCTTCTCTTGCTGGAACTTTATCTAGGTGCATAATCATACCAGATTCAGATCTTCCTGCCATTTCAAATGAAGATGAAGTAAGCCCTGCAGCTCCCATATCTTGAATACCAATAATTAAATCAGCTTTAAATAACTCTAAACAAGCTTCTAAAAGTAATTTTTCTGTGAAAGGATCTCCAACTTGAACTGTTGGTCTTTTTGATTCATTATCTTCTGTAAATGAAGCTGAAGACATAACTGCTCCACCTAAACCATCTCGACCAGTTTTAGAACCAACATACATTACTGGATTTCCTAAACCTTCTGCTTTTCCTAAGAAGATTTCATCAGCTTTAGCTAGTCCTACTGTAAATGCATTTACAAGGTTATTTCCAGCATAACACTCTTCAAATGTAGTTTCACCACCAATAGTAGGAACTCCCATACAGTTACCATATCCACCAATACCAGCAACAACACCTCTTAATAAAAATCTGTGTTTTTGTGCAGTTTCACTATCACCTTCAATACCAGCAAATCTAATTGAATTCATATTAGCAATTGGACGTGCACCCATTGTAAATACATCTCTTAAAATTCCACCAACACCAGTAGCAGCACCTTGGTAAGGCTCAATAAATGATGGATGATTATGTGATTCCATTTTAAATACAGCAGCATATCCATCACCAATATCAATAACACCAGCATTTTCACCTGGACCTTGGATTACCCATGGAGCTTTTGTTGGAAAACCGTTTAAATATTTTTTACTTGATTTGTATGAACAATGTTCAGACCACATCGCAGAGAAAATACCAATTTCTACATGATTAGGATCTCTTCCTAAAATTTCTTTAATATTATCTAGTTCTTCAAGTGTTAAAGAGTGAGCAAGTGCCATCTCTTCAAGATTCATCTCTTCTTTTTGCATCTTTACGCCTTAAATTATGGTTGTTAATTAGTGCGATTATATCTAAAAAAGAGTTAAATTTACTTTTAACAAATATTATTTAGGCAATTTATTTAAGTAATAAGTAAAATGATTAAGTGCTTGTAAATTGTTATTTAAGTTCAACAAAGGTATAATTAACGCCCTAATTTTATAACAAAAAGTGATTATCAGTGAAAAAAATCTTATTATTATTTATTATTTTCTTTAACCTACTTTACTCAGCTGAAGTTAAAGAATTACCTTGGCCTAGAGGCGAAACATTTTTAACATTTCTAGATAAGTATGCTATTCCTAATAGCTTGTATTTTAATCTTGAAAAAGAGGATAAAGAGCTTTGTTCTGAAATAAGTGCAGATGCAAAATATTATTTATATGAAGAAGATGATGGTTCATTAAACCAAGTTTTAATTCCAGTTTCTGAAGATATTCAATTACATATTTATAAAGATGTTGATAATACATACAAATTTAAAACATTACCTATTAACTATGAAGAAATTACACAAAGTATTGCTTTACCTATTACTACATCAATTGCTTATGATTTAAAAAAAGCAACAGGTAGTCCAATGCTTGCTGCTCAATTAAAATCAATTTATGATAATACTGTTAACTTTAGAAGAATGCAAAAAGGTGATTTTATTGTTATAAAATATAAACAAAAGGTTTTAATGGGAAGAGCTCATAGTATGCCTGAAATTTTAGCTTCAATGGTAGAAGTTTCTGGAAAAAAATATTATAGATTTAAAAATTCAAAAGATGATAAATATTATGATGAAAAAGCAAAAGCATTTACTAAAACATACTTTTTTAAAGTACCTTTAACATATAAAAGAATTTCAAGTCATTTTACAAAAAAAAGATGGCATCCTGTTTTAAAAAGATATAGAGCACACTTAGGTACAGATTTTGCAGCACCAAGAGGAAGAAAAATCTATGCAGCAGGTGATGGATATGTTGAGTTTATTGGAAGACGTGGAGGATATGGTAAAACAATTATTATTAACCATAGAAATGGATATAAAACTTTATATGCCCATCAAAATGCTTTTAGAAAAGGTATTAAAAGAAGACAAAGTGTAAAAAAAGGTGACCATATTGGTTATGTTGGAAATACAGGTCTTAGTTCAGGACCACACTTACATTTAGGTTTATATAAAAATGGACGTGCTGTAAATGCAATGAATGTTATTAGAAAAGCTGATACTAAGGCTTTAAAAGGTAAAAGTAAAAATACATTTATTGCAAATGCTCAAATAGTAATAAAAGACTTTGATTTAATCTTAAAAGATGAGAATAGAGAAAAACCAATAAAACTGGATAGAACTACGTACAAAACTAAACTAACTATATAAGGAGTAAATAATGCCTCTTGAAGATTTAATTACAGATCCTAATGAGCTTTTAGAAAAACTTGATTCGTTACACCCAAGTGATATTGCAAACTCCTTAAAAAAAATAGAAAAAAATAGTGTTGATGATTTCTTTTTCACACTTAAAAACCTACCTGATGATATATTAGGTGAGGTTCTACTTGAACTTCCTGAAAATCTTAGAGAAGATGCTTATTCTGAATTATCAATTGAGCAATTAACAGATGCGGTTGATGAGCTTGAATCTGATGACCAAACAGATATTATTCAAGAAATTGAAGAACTAGATATTGATAAAGCCAAAGAAATTTATGATGGTTTAGAAGAAGAAGATAAAAAAGAGATTGATTGGCTTAAAAAATATGAAGAAGATGAAGCTGGTGCATATATGCAAACAGAGCTTTTTTCTGCAAATATTAAAGAAACAATTGGTGAATCAATTGAACGATTAAAACAAGCAAAAGCAGAAGATGAACTAGAAAACATTCATCAAGTTTTTATTATTGATGATCATAAGATTTTATTAGCATCTATTTCACTAGAAGATTTAATTATTTTTGATTTTAATAAAACATATGATGAAGTTATAAAAGAACAAGAAAATAAATATAAAGCTTTTAAAGTTGATGATGATGAAGATATTGATGAAGTAGCAAAGAAGTTTGAGCAATATGATTTAAGTGTTGTTGCAGTTACTGGTTATCAAGGTATGTTAATAGGTAGAATTACTTCTGATGATATTTTAGATGTAATTGAAGAAAATGCAACAGAACAAATGTACCAATTAGCTGGTGTTGATGATGATTTTGAGCATGAAGATAATCTTATAGCAACTGCTAAGAAAAGAGCAATGTGGTTATTTTTAAACCTAGGAACTGCAATATTAGCTTCTTTAGTAATTGGTATATTTGATACAGTTATTCAATCTTATGTAGCACTTGCAATTTTAATGCCTATTGTTGCATCAATGGGTGGAAATGCAGGAACACAAACATTAGCCGTAATGGTAAGACAGTTAGCATTAGGGGATATTGATCTTGATAATGCTAGAGATGCTGTAAAAAAAGAGGTCTTTATTTCTATTTTTAATGGTTTCTTATTTGCACTAATTATGGGAATAATCGCTTGGATTTGGTTTGATGAAAAGTTATTAGGTGTAGTAATTGGTTTATCTATGATTATGAATCTATTTTCAGCTGGATTCTTTGGAGCATCAATTCCACTTATTCTTAAAAAATTTGATATAGACCCTGCTGTTGGAAGTACAGTTTTACTAACAACTGTTACTGATATTGTTGGTTTCTTTAGTTTTTTAATGTTAGCAAAAATTATACTTCTATAAGATATAAGCTAACATTAAAAATAGTAATTAAGTAGTTTTAATTAATTCCCAAATTTCATCTGGAGTTGATACAATATAATCAGCTCCATTTTCTCTTAACTCTTTTTCATCTCTAAATCCCCAAAGCACACCAATTGCAATCATTCCTGCATTTTTAGCTGTTTGCATATCTACTTTTGTATCACCAATAAAATAAACATCTTTAGCTTCAAGTTTAAACTCTTCTAAGATATTAAGTGCAACTTGTGGATCTGGTTTTTTAGGGATATTATCTTTTTGTCCAGAAATATTAACAAATGTAAAATCTTTGAAAAACTTATTTGCATAGTCAATAGTAAAAGCATGTGGCTTATTTGAAAGAATTGCTTTTTGTAAATTAATCTCTTCAAGTTTTGATAAAAGTTCATAAATCCCTTTATAAACTTTTGTTTTACTATTTATTTTATCTTTATAAATAATTTCAAATCTCTTATGTAATGTATCTAATAACTCATCATTTACATTACAGTTTTCACAAGCTCTTTGAATTAATACTTTTGCACCATTACCTATAAAATATTTATATTCATCTATTGTGTGAAGAGGTAAATTAAACTCAGCAAGGGTTTCATTTACACTATTAGCTAAATCTTCTAGTGAATCAATTAATGTTCCATCTAAATCAAAAATGACAGCTTTATTCATAAGAAACTTTTATTTCTAATAAATCTTCACCAAAATCTACAAAAAAAGTATCACTTGCATTTGAAGTTTTTTCTTTTTTATTTAGTAAAATATCATCAAAACTATTTGCAAAATAATCTGTTCTAAAATATAACTTATCATCTTTTATTTTTAGGTTTAAAAATACTTCACCATTTGCTGAAACATTTGTATTTAAACAAATTAGATAAAATCTATACTCATTTTGTGAAATTTTTTCTTTTCTATTTTCTAACATTATAAAATCGTAAACATATTTATTTACATCATAATATGAAAATTTTATCTCTTTTATATTTTCTAAATTTATCAAATTATCTCGTTTTATTTATGTAATGATGAAGATACAATTGATAAAAATTCATCTTTAGTTTTTTTATTAGTTTTAAATAAACCTCTTAAAGCTGAAGTAACAGTAGTTGAACAAATCTTTTGAACACCTCTCATTTCCATACACATATGTCTTGCATCAATCATCACTGCAACACCTTTTGGTTGTAAGTGTTCATTTAATGCATCACAAATTTGTTCAGTTAATTGCTCTTGAATTTGAAGACGACGAGCGAATACATCAATAACTCTTGGTATTTTTGAAAGTCCTACAACTTTTCCATTAGGAATATATGCAACATGAACTTTTCCAATAATTGGTAGCATATGATGTTCACATTGTGAATAAAATTCAATATCTTTTACAACAACCATTTCATCATTTGATGATGTAAAAAGTGCTTTTTGTAAAATCTCTTTAGGATCTTGATTATACCCACTACACATAAATTCAAAAGCTTTTCTTACTCTACTTGGTGTATCTATTAAACCTTCTCTATTTACATCTTCACCAACATGTTCTAACATTTTTCTAATAGAATTTTCGAACTCTACATCATTACTCATATCTATATTCCTCTAAATTTTTATCATATTCCCCATATCCCAAATTGGCATAAAAATCGCCAATACTATCCAAAGGATTAATCCCATAATAGTCACTAAGAATATAGGTTCAACTAATGCTGTTAATAATTTAATTTTATTATTAAATCTAATCTTATAAATTTTCTTTATCTCTTTTACTGTAATATTTAATGAATTTGAAACTTCACCTGTATTAATAAGGTTTAATACAATATCATCAAAAATTTGTGTTTGAGAAAAAGAATAACTAATACTTTTACCATTTTGTAGTAAATTGTCAATTGTCGCTATTTTATCTAAAAGATATTGATTTTTTAGTAAAACTTTTGAAGAAATTAGTGCTTTATGAAATTCATGTTTTGAATTTATCATAATATCAAGAATTAAAAATATTTTATATAATTGCATATTTAAATAAATGTCTTTTATTATAAAAACTTTTGTAACAATAAACTTATCAATAAAATACTCAAAAGAATTATCCTTTTTATAATAAATATAAATAGTTCCTATAATAAAAATAAAAACTAAACATCCATATATAAAAAAGTTTTCAAAGAAGTATTGCGTTTGTAAAAGTATTTTTGTAGCTAATGGCAGTTCATTTGTAGTTTGTGCAAAAATAAGTTCAAATTTTGGTATTACAAAATAAAAAATTGAAAATAAAGATATTATAAAACTGATTATTAAAACTATTGGATAACGAATTGATTTTATAAAATCCTCTTTTATTTTGCTATTTTCTTCAAGCAATAAATAAAGTGCCTTAATATTTGAGTTTATATTTCCAGTACTTTGTGAAATATCTAAAAAAGCTGATACAAGATAATTTATATTAAATTTTTTAACAGCTTTAGATATTGATTTTGAATTTGTAAAAGAGTATTTTATAGACTCAAGTAAGGCAATAATATTTTTATTCTTTTTATTTTTAATTAAAATATCAAGTGCATCACTAAATGTAATATTTGCTTCTAGCATAATATTTAATTCATAAAAAAGTAAATTTATCTCCTTATTTGATATTTTTGTATTTAAAGAAAAAATATTCATATTCTTTTTTATTTTAATTTCTTTGATACTAATTATATTCTTGGGTAAATTTTTTTGATTAATATCTACTGTTTCTATAATCTTTGTTTTGATTTTTGAGCTTTCTTGATATTTTATTTTATACTTTTTCATTAAAAAGATACTACTTTATAAACTTCTTCTAATGAAGTGATATTTTCTTTAGCTTTTTGTTTTCCATCATCAAGTAAAGTTTTAAAATTAATAGTATTTAGATATTTTTTAATCTCATTTAAATCAGATTTTTTAAATATCATAGAAGATATATTTTCATCAACTTCTAAAAGTTCAGCTATACATGACCTATCATAAAACTTTGTATAACTACATATTTCACATCCTTCTCCTTTACACTCTTTACAAAAGTTTAATACTAATCTTTGAGCCATTACTAGTTTTAAACATGAAGATATTAAAAAAGGGTCAGCTTTTAAATCAACTAATCTTGAAATCGTTTCAAGTGCATTATTAGCATGAATACTTGCAATTACAAGATGTCCTGTTAAAGATGCTTGAAGAGCAATATCTAATGAGAATTTATCTCTAATTTCTCCAATTAGTATAATATCGGGATCTTGTCTTAATATATTTTTTAAAATCAAATCAAAACTTAAACCTATTTTTGTATTAACTGCTATTTGTTGTATTGAATCAATTTTATACTCAACTGGATCTTCAACTGTTATTATCTTTTTTTCATGTGATTTTAACTCTTTTAGGATTGAATACAGAGTTGTAGTTTTTCCACTTCCTGTTGGACCTGTAATTAATATCAAACCTTGATTTAAAAGAAGTGATTGTTTTAATTTTAAAAATAGATTTGAACATAAGCCTAAATCTTTTAATGACTTATCAACATTTTTCTTATCAAGAATTCTTATTACTATTGATTCTGAATTTAGAGTTGGCATAGTTGAAACTCTAAAATTATATTCAAATTCATTAATTAAAAATGAAAACCTTGAATCTTGAGGTAGTCTAACTTGTGTAATATCTAAGTTTGAAATTAATTTAATATAAGAAGAAAATGGTTTAAATAACTCTTTTTTCATTATAAAAAATGTCTTTAATCTACCATCAATTCTAAATCTAAATAGTATTAAATCTTCATATTGTTCAATATGAATATCACTTGTTCTTAACTTTATTGCAAAACCTAATAGTTCATCTAAAAATATTTCAAGTAAAGAGTTATTTGATGAAGTGTCATATAAAAGAGTATTTGATAAAGTAAAGAGTTTAATTTTTACTTCAAGATTAGATAAAACAAACATTAAATCCAATTCATCTAATTTTGTATATTTAATTAGTTTATTAAATTTTTCATCTATATTATGCAGTTTTGAATTATTGCAAACTGCAACTTTTAAACAAATATCATCTTCATAATATGGCAAGATTTTATTCTCACAAAAGTAAGATTTTTCATATTTTTCAAATAAGGAATAATCAATTAATTGATGTTGTATATTTATCATTTTCAAATACCTTTATATTGATTTGTTTATTATTCTTCTGCAAAACAACTGAATTTTTATTTATTTCAATTAATTTATAGCCATTTATAAATTCATTTTGTTTTATCCATTTATTATTAATCAATACATTATTTGAAATAATTGCTTTTACTTTAAATATATTTATATTCTTTTGTTTTTTTACTTTTATATCTGCTTTTTTATTTTTTATAAAAAACTTATCAAAACTAATTTCAATTTTAAATATATATTTTTTTGTCTGTTTATCTTTTGATAGATTAAGATTTGTAATATTTGAGTATTCATTTATATTCTCTATTTTTTCTATAAATTTAGAGATATTTACAATACTTGAA
>NZ_JBGUES010000048.1:0-14101 GCF_041821165.1 Poseidonibacter sp.
CAAAAGCAAATAAAATTAAGGCAATATCTTTTAGCTCTTTATCATATAAAAGCATAAAAATTGATGTAAAAATAAAACCTAATGATAAAAGTATAGGCCTTATATAATCTTTTATCTCTTTTGAAATCCATTCTAATTGGTCATTAGAAACTTGAATTTTAAGCTCACCACTACTAGCTTGTTTAATCAAAGACTTAAAATCTTTAATTGTAAAAGGAATTGATTTAATTTCATCAATTATTGTTTCAGCAATAGAATCATTAGCACCTAAAGCCTTAGGAATATTTTTTTGAAGTATTGGCAAAATATCTTTTATTCCATTAAAGTTTTCTATATAAGTTGTACCAAGACCTTCAATAATAGCACTAACTCTTAAAATATAAATAGCATCACTTGGTAGTTTAAAAGGAAGATTTCTTGTACTTTCTAAAACCTCAAATGCTAATTGTTGCATAGATTCACTACTTAAGTTTTCATTTGAAAAAATATCAAACATTTTATCAGTAAATTCTGCTAGTTGTTCAACAGGTGCTTCATAAGCAATTGTTCCTAATCTTTTACTTGCATTTATATAAAGCTCATAATCTCTTTCATTTGCTGCTTTTATAAGTTCAATTATTGCAATTCTTGTATTATTTGGAATTGATTTTACCATTCCAAAATCTAATAATATTAAATCACCCTCTTTATTTACAAGTAAATTTCCAGGATGAGGATCTGCATGAAAATATCCATTTATTAACATTTGAGTTGTATAAAAATCTACAAGTTTTGAAATAATTTCATTAAAGTCAATATTCTCTTTTTTCAGATTTTCTTTATCATCAAATCTATATCCCTCTTCAAAACTCATTACCAATGCATCATCGCAAGATATTTCTTTGTAAGCTTTTGGAAATTTTATTCCACTATCTTTATACATATGAGAGAATTTTTCTAGGTTTGATAATTCATGATTTAGACTAACTTCTTGTAAAATCATTGAAGAAAACTCTGAAACAACAGCTTCAATTGAGTTTTTTGTATAGTGAGAAAATAATGGTTTAAATAAACTATTAAAAAGTTTTATGATTTTAATATCAGCAATTACTCTATTTTTTATGCCCATTCTTCTAAGTTTAACAGCAACTTTTGTACCATCGTGTAAATATGCTATATGAACTTGTCCAATTGAAGCAGAAGCAATTGGTGTTTTTTCAAAACTTGAAAATGGATCTTTCTTAAAAGCCTTAGAAAAAATCTCATCACACTCATCTTTACTCATTGAAGGTAATTTATCATGTAATTGTTTTAACTCATGCAAATACTCTTTTGAAAAAAAGTCAGCCCTAGTTGCTAATACTTGCGCAAGTTTAATAAAACTAGCTCCCAAATGTACAGTAGTAGTTTTTAGTTTTTTAGCACTTAATGGCTTAAAAAATAAAAAGCTTTTTTTCTTTTTTATAAGCAAATAAATAGTTAATAAAAAAGAAAATACACTATATACCCTACTAGGAGAATAAAGAGTTAAGGTTTTTAGAAAATTTTTTATTTTAAATCCTCTTTTAATTTTGCTAAATCATCTTTTGTTGCAATTCCTAATTCATCAATGATTTCTTTTATTGTTACCTTTAACTCTTCTTTAAATTTTTCATCACTTTTTTTGCCCTTTTCTTCTAAGGACTCAAGGAAACTTTTTACATCTTTTGTATCAAGTTTTCCTTTTTCTTCAAGTTTTTGTAATTCTTCTTCAACTTTTTGCTTAAAAAGTAAAGCTCCACCAAGTCCTGTAAACATAAGTTCTTTTAACATGAAATATCCTTTTTATATAAATTATAACTATTATATATCTTAAAATAGTTTTTTCATATAGATATTTTGTCTTTTTATAAATTTTACTCTTTTATTAAATGCTCAAACTTCTTATCTGTTAATATTTTCATAAAAGCAACTAAGGCTTCAATTTTTCTATCACTTTGTTTTTTTGCTTTTAATTCTTTTAATGAAATTGTTTCTTCAACTTCTGCTTTATCCCAAGCTTTATTTGTTTCAGGATTTATTTTTCTTTCATCGTTATTATACTTATCATAAAACTCAACTACTGTTCTTAAATCTGAAAATACACCATTATGCATATATGGTGCAGTTACTGCTACATTTCTTAAACTAGGAACTTTAAATTTACCTCTTTGTTTTATATCACTAACAGCTGGGTTATTTAATAATCCTTCATCTACTTTTGTTACACCATTTATTGCTCTTAGTTTTGTATTTGCTGGAACTCCAATATTATGATATTCATAATTAGTAAAAGTTTCACCCTCTTTATCTTCACCTTTTAGTACATGACAAGTAGCACAAGAGTTATTGTTATTTGAGAAGAATATTGACCTTCCTAAATCTTCTAGAACACTTAAATCATATTCACCTCTTAAAAATCTATCATATTTAGAATCAAATGATGCAAACTGCTTAGTCATCTCAAATTTTTCTATTGAATCAGTCATAGCTTTATATGCTTTTTCATTTGAATCAAAAATATCATTTCCATAGATTGATTTAAAGGCACTTATATAATATTCATTTTCTTTAAGTCTATCTACTGTTTCTTTTTTTGAAGACATTCCCATTTCATCAGGATTTGTTGGAGGACCACCTGCTTGATTAGCTAAAGTAGACTCTCTACCATCCCAAAACTGACCACCAATATATTTTTCTTTTTTCTTATCATAATGAAACTCTGGGCTAAACATAGCATAAGCAGAACTTGGAGCTTGTCTATCTCCTATTGATGTACCATTATCTCCTAAAGATGCCATTGATGAAACGCCATTGTTTCTATCATCTACAAAACCTGCTTCTACATTATGACAAGTTGCACAAGATTGCGTTCTATTTTTTGATAAGTTTTTATCAAAATATAAAACCTTTCCTAAATTCTCTTTTTTATTTATTTCATAAGCTAAATCTTCTTTAGCAATATTTGTTTTTGTACACGCAGTAAAAAACAAAGCACTAGCTGTTAAAACTAACAAACTTGAATATTTCATTTTATTTTCCTTTTAAAAATATTTAAAAATGGTGTAGTAATTAAACTAAAAAGTGTTTGGTATTGATTCATTTGCTCACGTCTTAATCCAAATTTTAAAACCTTTACATCACATGAATATTTTAAAGTTCCAAAAAGTTTATCCCATATTGCTAAGTAGCCACCAAAATTTTTATTAAAGTGTTTCTTACTATGATGAATTTGGTGTTGTTTTGGTGAGATAAAAAAGTTCTCTAAAACTTTAAAATAAGCAAGAGGAATATGCGAATGTCTTAAGTTTGAACCAAAAAGTGAAAAAATAAATATAAAAATATTTGCACCTAATATTTCATAAATTCCTATTTTAGAACCAAAAAAATAAATAAATACCCCAGTTACAAGCCCAATACTTAAAGAATATCTAAAACCAAACAAGATATTTTCTACAGGATGAACTCTATAAAAAGTTAAAGGATTTAAAACTTTAGCACTATGATGAACCTTATGAAACTCCCATAAAAATGGAATAGTATGTAAAAATCTATGTAGCCAATATCTAGTAAAATCACTTACAAGAAATAGTGTAATAGTATATAAGACAACTATTGTTTCATATGATAAGTTTGAAGTTTGATTAAAACCATACTCTAAATATAAAAACTTATTAATAGAAAAAGCAATACTTTTAGCACTAATTACTATTGGAAAAATCATTGTAATTTTAATAAAATATGATAATAAAAAATATGAATAATCTAATCTTGCACTTGGATGTAACCAAAGTTTAGAAGAAAAATTTATTTTTCTATGGTTTTTATTAAAATATAAAAAAATCATTCCAATAATAATTGAAGATATTATGTAAACCCAGTAAGTTCTCTTACTTGGGTTTATCATATATTCTAAGATAAAAAAATTATCTAAATTAAAATTCAATTTTAATCACCATCTGCATCTAATATTTTAGAATTAATTTGTAAATCTTCAATCATTTCAACAAATAAAACAACATGAATAATATCAACTTGTTTATATAACTCTTTTGTATTTGAAAAATCATCATTTTTAATCTGTTTTACTAAGTCTAAACTTTTTAAAAGAGCAACTCTTAACTTTGTCATCTCTTTTCCATCTGTTAATGTTAGTAAGTAATCTCCAAACTCTTCATAAGCAGGATTATCTAATACATTTTTATATGTTAATAAAACTGCTTCAATTGCACTAGCAGAGTTTTTACTAATAAAATATTCAGCTCTTTTATTATTTGCATCATCTTTATATTTTTTGCTTAAACCACTAACATCACCTATTCTCCACTCTTTTAATTTATATGAGTTTTGAATAATTGCATTAATAATAATTGCATTTGATTTTTTTTGATTTTTAATAAAACTTGCTCTTTGATTTTCATATTCATTTAAAATATCATCCAAATGAGAAGATAATTTTTTTGAAATGTAAATAGCTAAGTCATTTACTCTTTGATTTTTAATATCTTTTGTAAATAAGATGTACTCTAATGCATTAATTGATTTTAATGAGTTTTTAAATAAAGCAACTCTTGCTTCTTCATTGCTTTTTATAGCTCTATCTAATTGAACTTTTATATCTTCATTTGCATTATGAAAAATATCCATATATCTTGGAGTATCAATAAACTCCTCATTTAAATCACCTAAGATATAAAATGTCTCAACGCTTTTCCATGATTGAACAAAATCTGTAAATAAATCTTTTGTCTTTTTATCATCTTTATTTTTTAAAGCTTGCGATAAATCATTTATATCATTAATTGCTTTTTTCACATCTTTTAAAATTACTAAATCATATAGATTTGTATTAACTTGTGTATTATATTTATCATCTTCATTTGCATAAACAAATAGTGATAAACAAATCATTACTAATATACCTTTTAATATTTTCATATTATATTTCTCCTAAGAATTTTAATAGTTTTTCTCTTTGTTTTTTTTCTAATTTCATATAAGCATTTCTTGAATTTAAAGCTTCGCCACCATGCCAAAGTATTGCTTCTTCAAAATTTCTAGCTCTTCCATCATGAAGTAATCTAGGTTTTTTATTTGTGATTTTTTCATGTAAAGCCAAACCCCATAAAGGAGCTGTTCTCCACTCATTTTTAGAAGCTTTAAACTCACTTCTTCCATCACTTAACCCAGCACCCATATCATGAAGTAAAAGGTCTGTATATGGTGATATTTTAATTCCAAGTTTTGTATTAAAATTGTTTTTATGACATTTTACACAAGAAATATTTTCAAATATTTCTAAACCTTCTTTAAAAACTTTTGTCTCTTTACTTTTATATGTTTTAATATTTTTTATATAAAAATCAATTGCTTCTAATCTTTCATCTGTAATATCAATAGACTTATTTGATGAAGCTTTTTTATTACACTCTATTTGATTTTCTGTACAGTTTTCATTTATAAAAAGATTTGTTGTTAAACCCATATCATTATTTGCAGCTGCTGCAATTTGTTCATAAATTGTTGCAGAACTTGCTTTCCATGTATATTTTCCAAGTTCTAATTTTTTTGTTAAAGAAGAATAAACAAAATTTGCTTTGCCTGATATCCCATCACCGTTTTTATCAAACTCATCAACATTTGCTAAAATATCATCATTTGAAATTTGCTCTAATAATCCTAAGCCATTTAAACTAGGAGCAATTCTAAAGCTTATAGCTGTATTTTTTGCTAATTCTCCATAATTTTTCTCAGTTAAAGAGTAATTAGGTTTTAGTAATATTACAACTTCTCCATCTGGAAATATTACTTTTTTTTCTTCAAACTCTATTTTTGGTTTTGCTTCAAATTTTAAGCCATGTACAGCATTTATTGAAACTTGTGCTCCATATATTGGTTCTTTTATAAAACCATCTTTTTTTAACATTTCTTGATGTTGTATAGAGTTATTAGAAGGAATTGATAATCGTGCAACTAAAGAACGTGAGATATTTCCTTTTTCATTAAATAAAGTACCTCTTGAGTTTTTAGGATGACATGAAATACAAGTATTAGCATTAAATAATGGTCCTAAACCATCTCTTGCTGTTGTTGCACTTGGTGACTCAACCCAAGGAATAGTAAAAAAACTTCTTCCTAAAATAAACTTGTCATAAGACTCATCATCTAAGCCATTAATAGGTTTTAATAAAACAGATTTATCTTTTTCATTTGAAAAATAAACATCATCTTTATTAACGGCAAATAGCCCTGTAGCAAAAAATGCTACAAGGCTAGTTAGTAAAAGAAACTTATTCAAAAAATTATTAGATTTTTGTTTCATCAGAATCTGTAACATCATCTGTACTTAATGAAATTCCATTTGCTTTTGCAACATTTACCATTTCATCACCTAATTTTCTCATTTGATTTTTAAGTTTTACAATAACTTTTGCATTTGGATTATCTGGTTGAATTTGATAATCAAAGTGTTCTGTAGTTTTTGCAGTGTAATCAATTTTTGCTATTTTTTCTTCAATTGAAGACATTAAAGCAAGAATTCTTGTTTTATCTTCTTTTTCAACTTTATCTAATAATGAAATACCATAAGATTTACCATTATATGAAGAAGTTAAAACGTTTTTAAATCCTTGATAGTTATTTGCAATATCTCTATGAGTGTTATCAGAGAAACAAGAGTGTTCATCTTCTTCACTTGGTGTTAAAACTGCTACTGCAATTCTTTCATTTGCAAGTTCAGATTTAATAAATACACCCATTCCTGAAATAATTTGTTTTAAAGCATCTGATTCTTTTATATTTTTAGAAGCATTATCACCTGTTAACTTACCTAAAAGTGCTGCTTGATAAAGTCCATTTGTTCCATTTACTTCTTTTTGCCAAGCTGAAGTTACACTTTGTAAATCAGATACAATTTTTGATGAAGCAGCTTGTAAATAATCTAATCTTCTTTTTGCATTTTTTTCACTTGTAAAATCACTTAATGGTCTAGCTCCTGCACTCATTGCACCATTTGTAATAGAATCTTTTACAAAGTTTGAATAATCTTGGTCTTGTCCCCATAATAAAAACTCAATTGCATGATAACCACTTGATACATTTGCATCTCCACCATTTTCATTTAAAGAACTAAGCGCATCTGCTGTGATTTTTGATACATTTACAATTTTTGCATCTTCTCCACCTGGATTAAATTCACCTTTTGTATCAATAATATTTCCTGATGTTTTAACACCATTTGCATCAATTGTATAATCAATCATATTCTCATCTAAAGGCCAAGCATTTAATTGTCCTTCTGGCGCACCATAAGTATTAGCAACCCAACCATCTTCTGCATCAATTGGTCCATTTGCTAGTCTAAAGATTTCTGTTTGTCCATAAGATTCTCTTGATTGTAACCAAGCTTTTTTTGCATTTTCAAAGTTTTTAGCACTTGGATTAGCAGTAAAAGCATCAATTCTAAATCTTAAGTTAATTGCATCATTTAAAGCATCAGTATAATTAGCTAGTGCAATATCTGAATACACATTTAAAATCGAATCTGATTTTTTACTCATTTGTATTAAGTTTGTATTATTTGAAGTACTTGCACATCCTGAAAAAAGTAGCATAGATGTCATTCCAATTCCAGCAATAATTGATTTTGTTTTGTTCATAATAGTCCTTGTATTTGTAAATATTAATAATTGTTATCAAAATAAAAATGAACTATAATACAAATTATCTTAGATTTTACTTAATAGTAATAATGATTATCAATAAAGATAAGTTTTTAAGAAAGTTTTTGATTTTTTAAGAATTAGTGAGTGTTTAGTTTATTTTTAGAACCTATAATTTAATATAAGTTCTAAAAATCTTATAAGAATATTTACTCTATTTTAGTAGAAATTTTCCAGCTTTTCTATCTTTTAGAAGATTTTTATGATTTACAACAATTCCATGCATTGCAAGATAAATTCCATTTTGTACATCTGCACTTAAGAATCCTAAAGCTAAAGAAAAGTTCATTGTTGCTTCAACCTCATCAATACTTATAGGAACCATAGCACCTGTAAAAACAATCTTTTTATCATTTATATTTTCTTCAATAAAAGCAGCTGTTAAATCAACTGTATCTGTTCCATGAATTATGATTATATTTTCACTTTGACTATCTTTGATACTTTGTACAATGATATTTCTATCATCGTCATTCATATCTAAGCTATCTTTTGAAACTACATTTTTTACTTCAATTTCTACATTATGACAAGATTTTAAAATCTTATCTAAAGCAATATTATCACTTGGAACTTCTAGTTGACCTTTTATTGGATTATATCTTTTATTAAAAGTTCCACCAGTATTAATTACAGTTAATTTCATTTTTTTCCTTTATACTAATTTATGATTATGAACCATATGTTTTGGATGAAGAAGTTTATCTAATTCTTCTTTTGTAAATAGTTCTTGTTCAATAATAATATCATATACTCTTCTATTTGTTTTTAGTGCTTCTTTTGCTAAAGCTGAACATTTTTCATATCCTAAAATTGGATTTAAAGAAGTTACAATTGTAATTGAATTTAAAATATTTTCCATACAAACATCTTCATTTGCTGTAATTCCATCAATACATTTTGATGCTAAAGAGTGAAATGACCTTCTCATCATATTAATAGATGTAAATAGTTTATAAGCAATAATTGGTTCAAATACATTTAATTGTAATTGTCCACCCTCACTTGCCATTGATATTGTCATATCCGCACCAATTACTTCAAAAGCAACTTGATTTACAACTTCTGGAATTACTGGATTTACTTTTCCAGGCATTATTGAACTTCCAGGTTGCATTGCTGGTAAATTTATTTCATTAAATCCAGCTCTTGGACCTGAACTTAGAAGTCTTAAATCATTACAAATTTTTGATACTTTAATTACAACTCTTTTTAAAATTCCAGAAATATGTACAAAATCACCTGTATCTTGAGTCGCTTCTATTAAATCACCTGCATTTACAAAATCAATTCCTGTTACATCTTGTAAGTTTTTAATTACTAATTCTTGATAGTTCTCTTTTGTATTAATTCCAGTACCAATAGCAGTTGCACCTAAGTTTACTTCTTTAATTAATGCTTGTGCTTCTCTTAATCTATAAATATCTTCATCAACCATAATTGCATAAGTTTTAAACTCTTGCCCTAAAGTCATAGGAACAGCATCTTGAAGTTGAGTTCTTCCCATTTTTAAAATATCTTTAAATTCAACAGCTTTTCTATCAAAACTATCTCTTAATTCTCTTAGTGAATCTTTTAATCTAAAAATTAATTCATGTAGAGTAATTTTAATTGCTGTTGGGTAAACATCATTTGTAGATTGTGAACAATTTACATGATTATTAGGATGAATAATATGATATGAACTTCTTGGATGTCCTAATATTTCTAATGCTCTATTTGCAATAACTTCATTTGCATTCATATTTGTAGAAGTCCCAGCCCCACCTTGAATAGGATCTACAATAAATTGGTCATGAAATTGCCCTGCTATAATTTCATCACAAGCTTGAGTAATAGCATCTCTTTGGATAAGTGTTAAATCACCTAATTCATAATTTGTAAGTGCTGTTGCTTTTTTTACTTTTGCTAGTGATCTTATAAAATTTGGAAATAAAGATATACTTGTTCTTGTAATATCAAAATTTTCTTTTGCTCTTAATGTTTGTATTCCATAATAACTATCATTAGCTATCTCTTTTTCACCTAAAAAATCTTTTTCAATTCTGAAAGTATTTTCCATCTCTGCCTCTTTTTTAAATAGTTTCTATTGAAATCTTATATAAAAATAGTATGCAAAAGGTGTGTTTTCTACACTAATACAAAAGATTCGTTAATTTTCATTTTTAAGTAAAATATACCCAGCTTGTGGAACATTTTTAATAATATTAATAGGCATTTTTCCTCTTAGTTCTTTTATAAAAGATTTAAGAGCATGAGTTGTCATATCCTTATCATGCCATAGTTCTGAATCAATTTGTTCATATGTTGTAATACTGTTTTTATTCTCATGTAGCAGTTGTAAAAAGTCTTTTTCTCTTTTTCTTAAAAAAATCACTTCATTTGATTTATATATTAATTCTCTTTTAAATAAATCAAGTTTTAAATCTTCATGTAAAATTAATTGTTTTAATATTTTTTTATCAATATATTTAAGTAAGGCATCATCAAGTTTTTTTAAATTTAATGGCTTTAAAATATAGTGATTAATATTTAAATTTATTAAATCTATTAAATACTCTTCATTTGAATATGCAGTAAGCATTATTATAAATGTATTTGCATCACTTTCTCGTATTTTTTTTACTAACTCAATTCCATCCATATTTTGCATTTGGATATCACTTAATATAATTTTTGGTTTGTACTCTTCATAAATTTCATAAGCTTCAACACCATTTGTTGCTTCATATACTTCTTTAAAATAATATTTTAATGTATTTACTACAAACTCTCTAATACCATCTTCATCTTCTACACATAAGATACTTACATCTTTTAACTGTGCTAATATATCTGTATCCATAATCTATCCTATTACTATTATTTTAAAAACTGCGCCATCTGCATCATTTTCAACACTAAGTTCACCACCCATATTTCGCTCAATAATAAGTTTTGAAATATATAAACCTAGTCCTGTTCCTTTTGATGAATCTTTTGTACTATAATATGGGTCAAAAATTGATTCAATATTTTTTTCATCAATTCCATTTGCATTATCTTTAATAGTTACAATACTTTGTAAACCTTTTGCTGTAATTGTTATTTCAATTTTTGGTTTTTCTATTTTTCTTTCTACTAAAATATCTGTTGCATTACTAATGATATTTAGAACTACTTGAGAATACTCATTTGGATAACCAAAAATAAGTTTGTCTTGTTTTATATTAAAAACTAAATCAATTGATAAATTATGCAGTGTTGCATCAACAATATGTAAAGCTTTTGTACAAGCATCACTTATCAAAAAATTTTCTTTTTTCTTATCAGGTTTATAGAAATTTCTAAAATCATCAATTGTATTTGACATAAATTCAATCATTTCATTACTTCTTTCAATTGAATTTAAAATATGTTGTTCATTTACTTTTTTAAATTTTGTAGCAAGTTCTAATTCCATTAAAACACCAGATAACTCACTTAAAGGTTGTCTCCATTGATGTGCTATCATACTAATCATTGAACCCATTCTTGCTAGTTTTGATTGTTGTAAAATTGCTTTGTCTTTTTTCTTACCCTCTTCTATTCCTAATGTGACTTTTGTTATTAAAGTTTTATTTAAATCTTGAAGTTTTTCTTCTTTACTTTTAACTTTTTGTATATATTTATTTATAATATCGTTTTTAATTGTAATCATTAAAGCTGAAAATAAAATCATGAAAATAATAATACTAATAGTTAAAGTCAATACAAAATCTTCATATTCATTTTGTCTTTGCAAATGATGTTGTTCTTTATCTTTTAATATTTCATCTAATTGTTCTAAGTTAGGGTTTTCTTGAAGTAAATATAGTTTTTTATACTCTTTAACACTAGTAGTGTAGTCATTATTTGAAACTTTTAAATAATAAGAAGTAGAAAAAAAAGCAGTAAAAATTACACATAAAAAAGGAATCATTATCACAAAAAAAGGTATTCCATTTTTATTAAACATAATTTTTCTCGCTTTATCTTGTTTATTCAATAATATAGTTTAATTTCTTTAAAAAACATTTATTAGCTTATAAAACTTCAAGTCCTATTTAGGACCTGAAGATTTTATTATGATTCTTTTGTAGTTTGAGTTTTTTTACTTGCTTTTTTATCATTGATATTATCAACAATCTCTTTCCAAGTCTCTTTTTCAAAATTGAATTCTGTATAATCGTTATATCTTAAAACAGGAACTTTACCCTCTTTAATTTGTCTATCATAACCTTTAATAAGCTGTAATACAGGTTTATAAAGTAAAGCAATAACTGTCATATTAATAACAGCTAATAATCCCATTGATAAATCAGCAAATGAGAAAATAGAACCTAAATCTTGGAAAGACCCCCAAACAATTAGAGCAATACAAAGTATTCTAAAAATATTAAAAACTGTCATATTACCTTTTACAAAAAAGTTTAAACTATTTTCAGCAAGGTAGTAGTTATATAACATTGATGAAAAACCAAATAATAATAATGCAAATGTTACAAAATATCCACCAAATGGTCCTATATGATCAATTAAAGCATTTTGAGTTAATAAAACACCTTGAACTCCTTCTTCTCCTGGAGTATAAACACCTGATAAAAGAATGATAAATGCAGTACATGAACATAAAATAATAGTGTCAATAAATACTGAGAATGACTGAACAATACCTTGTTGAACAGGATGCGCAACATAAGCAACTGCAGCAACATTTGGAGCTGAACCAAGTCCTGCTTCATTTGAGAACATACCTCTTTTTGCACCTTGTAAAATAACAGCACCAATACCACCACCAATTGCAGAAGAAGGATTAAAAGCTTCATGAACAATATGACTAATTAGTCCTGGTATTTCTTGTATATTTAAAGCAATTACAACAAGAGCAATTAATAAATAACTAACAGCCATAACGGGTACAATAACTTCTGAAACTTTAGCAATTCTTTTAATACCACCAAAAATAGCAATACCGAAAATTAAAGTCATAATTGAACCTGTAATCCATGTAGGAATATCAAATGATGCTTGAAACGAAGTTGAGATAATAAATGATTGTGTTGCATTAAAAGCAAATCCAAACGTAATTATAAGTAAAATTGAGATAATTACACCTAACCATCTTTGTTTTAAAGCTTTTGTTGCATAATACGCAGGCCCTCCTCTATAAACACAAGAATCAGTTCCATCTTTCTCTTTATACAATTGTGCTAATGAACATTCAAAGAAACTAGTAGCCATACCAACTAAACCAATAACCCACATCCAAAAAACAGCACCTGCTCCACCTAATGTAATAGCAACTGCAACACCTGCAATATTACCACCACCTACACGACCAGCTACACTTAACATTAAAGCTTGAAAAGAACTAATATGTCCTTCTTTATCATGTACTGTATCTCTTAAAACGTTAAACATTTTAAAGAAATATCTAAACTGAACAAATCTTGAACTTATTGTAAAAAAAATCCCAAGAATTGGAAGTACATAAATTAAAATAGACCCCCAAATAAGATCGTTCAAAAAAGTATTTATCTCTGCAATCATTTTTTCTCCTTTTGATATAAAAAAAGTTTATCATTCCAAAGAGGGTTAAAAGTGTCAATTTATAGATAAAATACCCAAATTCTGACTATATTTTGGTATTTTTTCTCAAAATATAGATATTAATAAAAAAGTAAATTTTTATTAAATCATAAATTAATTATTATTTAATTTAATAATTGATTAAAAGCCTTTTTTACGATATTTAACGCTACAAGATTAATATTATAAATATTATTTTGATATAATCATCTAAACTTACTTTTTATTTAAGGCTGCTATTTTGAAAAACCTACTAATTGTTGATAATTCCATTGTAATTATAAATGTACTAAAAGATATGTTTAGTGAAAAAAATGATTTTAAAATTTTTATTGCTAAAAGTTTAAATGATGTAAAAGATTTAATTGAAAACCAAAAATTCTTCGCTGCTATTTCAAATATGGTATTACCTGATGCTTTAAATGGTGAACTTCTTAAAGTTTTGGAAAAAGAAAATATACCAACTGTTGTTTTAACTTCAAATATTGATGATGAAGTAATTAATAAAATGAATAATCATAATATTGTAGATTTTATACCAAAAGATTCTATTTATGGATTACAAAGTACATATAAATTAATTAATTTACTAACATATATAAAGAATATGAATATTCTTGTAGTTGAAGATTCAATTACTTGTTCTGCTCAAATAAAAGAGATTCTAAGTACTTTGCTATTAAATGTAACAGTTGCAAAAGATGGAGAAGAAGCACTTAATATTTTAAAAAATGATTCAAGTATTTCATTAATTATATCTGATTATGACATGCCTAAAATGAATGGAATGGAAT